>JBASIK010000257.1:0-38662 GCA_049654745.1 Bacteroidales bacterium | reverse complement strand
AGGAAAGTTAGGGTTTAATGATAAAACAGGAGCGATGAGAACGCGAAGGGTAGGGAAGCGTTCGAACCGAGGAGTCCCGATATATCGGGACGACGAGCTCGTGAGCGGGCATGAGGTATGGGTAAGAGGGAGCGAACAATCGCTCCGGGATTTAAGTTTAATAGGGGTAGGAAAGTTAGGGTTTAATGATAAAACAGGAGCGATGAGAGGGCGATATTATCGTATGTTAACTGCGCAGAAGTTCAATCATTTCAGTAATTGCATCGGCATCGAAAACATCCTTAACCGGTGAAAGACGGCCGATAGCCCGGGCCCTATTAAGTGCCTCCTCCGATACAAAGTCCTTCCCTACAAATACCTGATAAAGAATTGCAGATTTGAGAGTGTTTGCCTTTACCCTGAAAGAATGCGGACTCATCCTCGCAGGGAAAATATGTGCCCAGTGACGCTCATGATTATAATACTTCATAACCCATTTTGAACCGTCAGTTAATTCAATTGTTCTGAAATCTTTTGGCCTGCTGCCGGTCCATGCAATAAATTTTTCCTTTGATAGAAGATCTCCAGTTTTTAATATTTCGAGTGCCTGCAGATAAATATCGGAACAGGTAAGTGCCCCTGAATAGATGTCCATGACAGAACCGCCTATATGTCCCAGAATTCTCAGAAATTCTGACCTGTCGAAACTTTCAAGCATTGTATAAAACTCTGTGAAATCCTTTATATATCCCAGATGATGCTTTAGTGGGTTAAACAGCAGAGGTTCAGGTATGTCGTTGTCAGGTTTCATAAGGCGTATTAATTCATACAATAAAGCCTGACGCTCTTTTTTAAATTTTTATTCGATTTTTTTGATAAAAGATACTATTTTTCCTGAAATAATATCATCATATCGAAACTATACCTGTACTAACTGATTTTGAGAAAAATGCCATTTAAATTTAACTGGAAATATATTTTTGGTGTTTCACTTGTTTCAGCTCTCGGGGGACTGCTTTTCGGATACGACTGGGTTGTGATAGGCGGTGCCAAGCCGTTTTATGAGCCTTATTTTGGTATTTCAGGAGTTCCTTCCCTTCAGGGGTGGGCGATGAGCTGCGCTCTCACAGGATGTATAGCTGGTTCCCTGCTCTCGGGATGGAGCAGCGACAGGTTTGGAAGGAAACGGTTGCTGATAGTCTCTGCACTACTGTTCATTGTTGCATCAGCAGGAACAGGTTCGGCAAAATCGTTCAATGAGTTCATTATTTTCAGAATCCTTGGAGGAATCGGCATAGGTCTTGCTTCAAATCTTTCACCTGTCTATATTTCAGAAATAACACCTGCCAGATACCGTGGAGCATTTGTCTCCATCAACCAGCTTACAATAGTAATAGGTATTCTTGCAGCACAAATTATTAACTGGAGGATAGCCGACCCTGTGCCACCAGGTGCAGACATAAATTACATACTGAATTCATGGAATGGTCAGACTGGCTGGCGCTGGATGTTTTATGCATGTGGAATACCTGCATTGTTGTTTTTTACCCTTATGTGGTTTGTGCCTGAAAGCCCCCGATGGCTTGCAAAAAACCCGGATAAAAGGATTAAGGTTCACAGGACTTTTTCAAAAATAGGAGGTGTGGAATATGCTGATGCCGAACTCAGTCAGGTGATTGAGACACTCAATTCTGACAATTCAAAATCTGACCTCCGGGAATTGTTTAAACCTGGAGTATTTAAGGTTCTGGTGATCGGAGTTACACTCGCCGTTTTCCAGCAATGGTGCGGAATCAATGTAATCTTTAATTATGCCCAGGAAATATTTGCCAACGCTGGTTACAGTGTCTCAGATATTCTATTCAATATAGTTATTACAGGAAGCGTAAATCTTGTATTTACTTTCGCGGGAATGTTTACTGTCGATAGAGCAGGTCGAAAAGCCCTGATGCTGTTAGGCTCAGGAGGACTTGCAGCAATCTTTGCCATAGTGGGAATGATGTATTTTATTAAACTCCAGGGATTTCCTTTACTTGTAATGGTAGTTGCTGCAATTGCATGTTATGCCATGTCGCTGGCACCGGTAACATGGGTAATTTTATCAGAAATATTCCCTAATCGTATCAGGGGAAGAGCCATGGCAATAGCAACTTTTTCCTTGTGGTCAGCATGCTTTGTGCTTACATACACTTTTCCGTTGCTGAATCATTTATTAAAAGTCTCGGGCACTTTCTGGGTATATAGTTTTATATGTGTCCTGGGTTTCTGGTTTATACTCAAAAAGCTTCCTGAAACGAAAGGGAAATCACTTGAACAGATCGAACATGAATTGACAGAAAAATAGACTTTTACGATATTAGTGATCTACTTATTAATGCTTTTATGAAAAGGATAAGTTTCTATTATCTCCTTTTTGTTTCCGGTCTCCTGCTGGTATTTCAAACCGAAGCTCAGCAGGTGCCAAGAGTTGTAATGGCTTTCAATGAGGGTTGGAGGTTTTACCTCGGTGATACTGCAAATGCCTTTATGACAGGCTTTGACGACAGTAACTGGAGGATGCTCGACCTGCCCCACGACTGGAGCATAGAAGGAAGGGTGGATCAAAAAGCACCTTCTGGTGGTGCTGGAGGATACTTTCCAACAGGGATAGGATGGTACAGAAAACATTTTATTGTTAGAAAGAATGAACTCGGAATGAACCATGTCATTCTCTTTGATGGCGTTTATATGAATAGCGATGTATGGTTAAACGGAAAACACCTTGGACACTATCCCTTTGGTTACAATAGCTTTTATTACAGTCTCGACCCGTATTTGAAAGAAGGTGAAAATATTATTGCAGTAAGAGTCGACAATTCTCTCCAGCCAAATTCAAGGTGGTATTCAGGGTCGGGTATATACCGGAAGGTGTGGCTTATAAGGAGGAACTATCTGCATGCTAGGCAGTGGGGAGTATATATAACTACTCCTGAAGTGTCGGATAAAAAAGCCACAGTAGCGGTTAAGACTGAGATTGAAAATGCGTACGCTTCGTCGCGGAAAGCAATTGTGTCTTCTGTCATATTAAATAAAAACGGTATTGCTGAAGGAACAGCTGAAACAGTAGTTGAACTTGCACCTGGAGAAAATACAGATATAAAACAGGTCATTTCTGTTGAGAACCCTGAACTTTGGTCGATTGAAACACCTGTACTTTATACGCTTGTCACAAAGATTATTGTAAATGGCAAGTCTGTTGATGAAGTGAGAACGCCATTTGGAATCAGGGAAATAATTTATAATACTGACAAGGGGTTTTTCCTGAATGGGAAAAATGTAAAGATGAATGGTGTCTGCCTTCATCATGATGCTGGATGCCTTGGTGCAGCCGTTCCTGCCCGGGTGTGGGAGCGAAGGCTAAAGATTCTCAAAGAGATGGGTTGTAATGCCATAAGAACATCACATAACCCTGTGACACCTGAGTTTCTTGATCTTTGCGACAGAATGGGCTTTCTTGTTATGGATGAGATTTTTGATGAATGGAAAAGAGGGAAAGTCACTTACGGGTACAACAAATATTTTGACGAATGGGCTGAAAGAGATCTGATTTCGTTCATCAGGCGTGACCGTAACCATCCGTCGGTTGTGATGTGGAGTGCAGGTAATGAAATCAGGGAACAGCCTGTTGAAGGTGGCGAAAAAGTGCTAAAATGGATACTCGACATTTTCCATTTTGAAGACCCAACCAGACCAGTTACAGTAGGTTGCGACAACATAGCAGCCGACGACAATCCTGCAAGAGTTGAATTTCTTAATCTTCTGGATATTGTAGGGTACAACTATGTCGACAGATGGCACGAAAGGAGGGAGCTATTTTATAGCATCGACAGACATATTCATCCGGAATGGAAAATGGTTGGAACTGAAAGTGTTTCTATAGGTGGTATCAGGGGCGATTACAGCTTCGGGAAAGACACGTCGGTACTTTATCCCAATTATAACACAAGAATGATCCGTGCAGAACAACTATGGAAATTTGTGAGAATGAACTCTTATGTAATAGGCGACTTCATGTGGACGGGCATAGATTATCTGGGTGAATCTTTCTGGCCATCCAAGAATGCATCAAGCGGAGTGATTGACCTGTGTGGGTTTCCAAAAGATGGTTACTATTTCTACAAAAGTCAGTGGACTGCCACACCTTTCATTTATGTTTTCCCTCACTGGAACTGGCAGGGTATGGAAGGGAAAGTGATTCCAGTTATGGCATATACAAACTGTGATGCTGTCGAACTTATTGTAAACGGCAGGTCATATGGTGAAAAGAGACTTGAATTTCCACGTCAGGGTGCTTCAGGCAGGTGGAACTCTTATGAGCGGCCTCAGATATTTCCAACCACTGCCGACCTCCACCTTTCATGGGATGTTCCTTACCAGCCCGGTAAAATAGTGGCAGTTGGAAAAAAAGGAGGTAAAATTGTATGTACCGAAGTGATAGAAACAACAGGACCACCTGCGGCACTGCGACTTACATGTGACCGTAGTACAATTAATGCTGATAATGAGGATGTTGTACATATAAAGGTGGAAGCAGTTGATAGCCAGGGTCGGGTTGTACCAACAGCTTCAAATATGATTTATTTTAGCGTAAGCGGAGCAGGAAAACTTATTGGGTTGGAAAACGGAAACCCTGTTGATCACGAACCTTATAAATCAAACAGGCGAAGCCTCTTTAACGGTCTAGGTCTGGCAATAATCCAGGCAGGGAAAGAACCGGGTAAAATTATTCTAAAAGCTTCATCCGATGGTATGAAAGATGTAAGTATTGAAGTGAATGTTGTTAAGCCTTTAAAGTAAAAATCATAATTAAGAAATTTAAATGAGAAAGTACATTTATTTTTTATTATTGTTATTTACAGCCGGTTGTGTTGGGGAAACCGGTTCTCAGGATGAAAAGATTTCACTTGCCGGGGAATGGAATTTCTTGATAGATTCGCTCGATGTCGGTGTGAATGAAGAATGGTATAACAAGAATCTTCCCGACAGGGTCGTCTTACCTGGGTCGATGGCAGAAAACGGTAAAGGTTATGATGTAACTGTAAATACTTCATGGACAGGCGATATTATTGACAGATCGTATTTTACAGATGATAGGTACGCCAGATATCGTGAGCCTGGCAATATTAAAATTCCTTTCTGGCTTAAACCCGTGAAATATTACAGCGGAGTTGCATGGTATCAGAAGGAAGTTAATGTTCCTGCTGACTGGAATAATAAAAAAGTTACACTATTTCTCGAACGCTGCCATTGGGAAACAACTCTTTTTGTTAATGGAAAGAAAGCAGGCACCTGTAACAGCCTTGCTACACCTCATATTTACGACCTGACAGGTTTTCTCAGATTAGGGAAAAACATGCTTACTGTGAGGGTTGATAACAGAATTGTTATTCCGGTTGGAGTCAACTCTCATAGTATAAGCGACCATACTCAGGGTAACTGGAACGGTATTGCAGGTGAGATATCTCTGCGGGTATCATCACCAGTTTCAATTGATGAGGTAAGAATATTTCCGGACATTGAAGGGAAAAAAGCAAGGATAGTGGTCAATATTGATAACCCGGTAGCTTCAGAATTCAGGGGGAGGCTGACAATGAGGGCAGAAAGCATGAAGAGTGCGGCAAAGAAAAAACTCCGGAAGATTTCAAAAGATATCACAGCAGGCATGGAGAATACAGGATTTATTTTTGAATATCCGATGGGAAATAATCCTCAGCTGTGGAGTGAATTCAACCCTGCACTTTATTCTTTGACGGTAGAATTAAAAGATAGACGTGGCAAGACTCTTGACACCAGAAAAGAAATTTTCGGAATGAGGGAAATTAGAACCTCGGGTACGAGGTTGGAACTAAATGGTAAGCCAATATTTTTAAGAGGAACAACCGAATGTTGTATATTCCCTTTGACAGGCTACCCGCCTTCCGATACAGCATCCTGGATGAGGGTTATGAGGATACTTAAAGAATACGGACTTAATCACATGAGATTTCATTCTTACTGCCCGCCCGAGGCAGCATTCATAGCAGCAGACATGACAGGTATTTATCTTCATGTTGAATGCAGCTCATGGGCAAATCAGGGTAGCACTCTCGGAGACAGTTCTTCTCTTGACAGGTTTATTTATGAGGAAGGGGACAGAATAATTAGAGAATACGGGAATCATCCGTCTTTCATAATGCTTGCCTATGGTAATGAACCTGCCGGGCGCAATCAGGAGGAGTATCTGGGGAGGCTTTTAAAATACTGGAAGACAATAGATGACCGACGGGTTTATACATCTGCTGCCGGTTGGCCAGTGATTCCCGAGAATGATTATAATGTAATTTCCGATCCGAGGATACAACATTGGGGAGAAGGGCTCAACAGTATAATTAATTCACTGCCGCCGAATACAATGTTTGATTACAGTAACATTATCTCGAAATACAAAGTACCTGTAATCGGGCATGAAATTGGGCAATGGTGTGTTTATCCCGATTTCAGTGAGATTGAAAAATACACAGGGGTTTTTAGACCTTCAAATTTTGAGATTTTCAGGGAGACACTTGAGAATAATTGCATGGGTGGACAAGCCAGAGATTTTCTGATGGCTTCAGGCAAGCTCCAGGTATTATGTTACAAGGCTGATATTGAAGCAGCCCTGCGTACTAAGGGATTTGCAGGGTTTCAGATGCTGCAACTGCACGATTTTCCAGGTCAGGGAACAGCGCTAGTAGGGATACTGAACACTTTTTTCGAACCAAAAGGTTATATTCAACCTGAAGAATTCAGAATGTTCTGCAGTGAAACGGTTCCTCTTGCAAGAATAGATAAAATGGTTTACAGGAATGATGAAAAATTCAATGCTTCCGTGGAGGTAGCTCATTTTGGAAGAGAATCTCTTGACAATCAAACCATCGTTTATATGGTAAAAGATGAGAATACAGTAATAAAGAGTGACAGCACGGTTCTTGAAAAGATTCCTGCAGGAAATTGGATCAATGCAGGTTCTTTCAGCATGGAACTCTCTGGAATCGGCCAGGCGCGCAAACTTACATTTGAAGTAAAAATAAAAAACTCTGGTTATGAAAACAGATGGGACTTCTGGGTGTATCCGGAAAAAGTGAAGATTGATACGGGCGATGTTCTGGTAACTGATAAAATAGACAGAGCAGCAATTAATTTATTAGACAGAGGAGGGAAAGTACTTCTGTTGAGTTATGGCAAGGTTGCCAAAGGGAGGGGGGCTGAAGTGGCAGCCGGGTTTTCAAGCATTTTCTGGAATACAGCATGGACCAGGGGTCAGGCACCACATACTCTCGGTATTTTGTGTGATCCTGCACATCCTGTTTTTGCGAATTTCCCTACGGAGTACCACTCAAATTACCAGTGGTGGGATCCGATAACCCATTCACAAGTAATGATAATTGACGGATTCCCATGCGGGATCAAACCCCTTATTCAGATGATAGATACATGGTTTGAAAACCGGCGACTGGCTCTTGCATTCGAGGCAAAGTGCAGGAAGGGCAAATTATTTGTCTGCAGTATTGATTTTATAAACAACATTGAGAACAGGCCTGTTACGAAACAACTGCTTTTTTCAATACTCAGTTATATGAACAGCCCCGCATTTAATCCCTCTGAAGAGGTCAATGTAAATAAAATAACAGAGATTATTTCGGAGCTTTATGATAAAAAATAACTCCGGGAAATGTTACTATTCCACTACAAGGTCGGTAGTTACCCTTACTCTTGCGGAGCCTTTTTTATCCCAGACAATTACCTCACAGTGAAGGGGGTTTTTAATATCTGTTTCCGGAATGCTGAACCAGGGCGATACTCTCCTTGCAAGTGACGCTGCATCAGTGCCCGACTCAGTATATTTTGCAAAAAGATCTTCACTCGCCAGTACAATATTATTTTCCGAGTCTGTCGCTTTAAAACTAAGGCCTGGAAAAACCGTACCGTCAATTTCGTTAAAACCTTTTATTCCTTCTATGACAATATGAATATTTTTTCCGAAATTAATGATGTTATCGGTAATTACCCTGTCATCTTCTTCTGAATAAACATAAGCCTCCCCAATTGTTGCATTGTTTAATTCGATATTTATCTTTTCATTCCCGACTACTTTGAAAGGGTATACCGCTGTTAGTTTGCCGGTGCCTTTTTTATCTGTAATTTTTACAATTGCCCTGTAATCCTCTTTCGATTTTACAGGGCTGGCAACTGTAAGACTGGCTGTAAGCAGCAGGGGGGTTATGCTTATCCCCTCTCCGTAATCCGACATAAGATTAACTGAGCGGAGCACCGTGTCTCCCGAATTATTTACGACAAACAGACTCATTTCAGGAAAAACTTTATCATCTGTCCTGGCAAATCCTGTTAAATTGTTGAAATTGATAACGAACTTTTCGCCGTAAACAAATGTGTTTCCCGTTTTCTTTTCTTCATTTACTGTGACAAAAATATCATCACAGGAAAGATCATTCCCGGAAACAGTGATTCCGGAAATTAAATCCTTGCTGACAGTTCTGTTGAAATTACATTCTGACAGAAAGACCAACATAGTGCAGCAAACGAAAATGATGGAAGTTCTCATGGTATACAGATTTTAGTTTTTTAAATAAAAAACTGATTGTAATTAATATACAAGTTAAAAAAAATTTTGATTTAAGCCTGTCCTGTCTTTATGAAAATAAAAAGCCCGCAGCTTTGCTGCGGGAGTGAATTGAGTTGCGGAGAGAGGGGGATTCGAACCCCCGGTCCCGATTTCTCGGGACACACGCTCTCCAGGCGTGCCAGTTAAACCACTCCTGCATCTCTCCTAATATGGCAGGATACTGTTACATATCCAACTGCCGCCGGGCAAAAATAATGAAATTAATAATCAGTTGTGATTTCCCCGGCAATCGATTTCCCGAGTTTGTCTATGACTTTTTCTTTTGAGTTGTAAGTTCCAAGAAGATGCATAAGTTTTGTAACTGCTGCTTCTGTTGTAATATCTCGCCCACTGATAACACCTGTGTTGAGAAGCTCGCGGCTGGTTTCATATAGACCCATTTCAACGGCACCGCCTGGACACTGGGTTACATTAAGTATTATGCCTCCCCGCTTGATAAAACCAGCCAGCTCATCAATAAACCATCTGTGCGTGGGCGCATTACCTGTGCCAAAAGTTTCGAGAATAATTCCCTTCAGCCCGGGAGTGCGAACGACTGACTTTACAAAATTATGACTGATACCAGGATAAAGCTTCAGAAGCGCAATATCGGTACTGAGATTCCTGTGAACTTTGAGATCCTGTCTTAAACCTGTGTCTTTGATGAAAGTGAAATTGTATTTGATATGAAGTCCTGCCTCAGCAAGATAAGGATAATTGGGAGAGCTGAATGCTTCAAACTGTTCTGCACTGTACTTTGTTGTCCGATTGGCTCTCATGAGCTTTTTATTGAAATAAATACATACTTCAGGGACGGCAGGCAGGTCATTGTGTTTTGCTGCAGCAATTTCAATTGAGGTTATAAGATTCTCTTTGCCGTCAGTACGAAGTACACCTATAGGCAATTGTGAACCTGTAAATATTACAGGTTTTTCAAGATTTTCGAGCATGAAACTGAGCGCCGATGCAGAATATGCCATAGTATCTGTTCCATGCAGAATCACAAACCCGTCGTATTTTTCATAATTTTTAAAGATGGTATCGGCCATTATTACCCATTTGTCTGGTTCAATATCTGATGAATCTATCACCGGGTCGACTGAAATGGAATCTAATTTGTAACCGAATTTTTTAAGTTCTGGAACCTGTTCGGCAATGTGTTGGAAATTAATAGGAACAAGTGTTCCTTTATGTGGGTCATGAACCATTCCTATTGTTCCCCCTGTATAAATAATCAATATCGAAGGTTCCCGGTTATTCATTGATATTGAAAAGATTTAATGCATTTAATGTTGTAATTTCCGCAGTTTTTTCTTCTGTTATTCCAAAGACCTTAGCAATTTTTGAATTTACAATGCAAAGATATGAACTTTCATTTCTTTTTCCTCTGTAGGGGACAGGTGCAAGATAGGGGGAATCTGTTTCAAGTACAATATTATCCAGCCCTGCTTCTTTAACTATTCTGGAAAGATCTGAATTTTTAAATGTTACAACACCGCCTATTCCCAGTTTGAATCCCATAGAGATTGCTTTTTGAGCAGTTTCGATATTGCCTGAAAAAGCATGGAATACACCTTTAAGGCGTGAGCCCCTGAATTCTTCCAGTACATTGAATATCTCGGCAAATGCATTTCTGGAGTGAATCACTGCTGGAAGGTTTTGTTCAACTGCCCATTCAAGCTGGCGGCGAAAAGCAATTATCTGCTCATTTATATATGTTTTATCCCAATAGAGATCGATCCCGGTTTCTCCTACTGCAACTATCTGGCTGTTGTTAAGTTGTTTTTCTATTTGATCCAGCTGGTTTTCAAAATCTCCTTTCACAGAAGTAGGATGGAGCCCTGCCATCGGAAGGCAAATTCCTTTATATCTCTCCGATGCTTCAATCATTGGTTTAAGGGAGCAGATATCAATATTAGGCATCAACATAATCTTAACGCCTTTACATACAGCCCTTTCTACAACATTATCGCGATCGGAATCGAATTCAGGCAGGTAAATATGTGTATGTGTATCAATAAGTTTCATTTTATCTGAATGCAAGCAGCAAAGATATAAAAAAAGAGACCCTTTAAAGAGCCCCTTTAAAAAATCTATAAATTGATTTAATAAATTGGATCAGACAAGTCCCTGGGCTATCATTGCATCAGTCACTTTGACAAAACCTTCTATAGTGGCTCCACCAACATAGTTCACATAGCCGTTGTCTTTTTCCCGTATTTAACACATGTATCGTGTATAGTTTTCATAATTGTTTTCAATCTTTTGTCCACTTCATCGGCTGTCCATGACATTCTCAGGGAATTCTGCGTAATTTCAAGTCCGGATGTGGCAACACCGCCGGCGTTTGCTGCCTTTCCCGGGCCGTAAAGGATACCGGCTTTATGGAACTGTTCTACAGCTTCGGGTGTGGATGGCATATTATCTCCTTCAGCTACACATATGCATCCGTTGGAAAGCAATACCCTCGCATCTTCGCCATCAATTTCATTCTGTTTTGCATACGGCATTGCTATATCGCATTTAATCGACCAGGGACGCTTGTTTTCAAAGTATTCCACGCCATATTTTTCTGCGTATTCGTATATTCTTCCCCTTTCAACGTTCTTAAGTCTTCTTACATATTCAAGTTTTTCTGCATTTATTCTTTCAGGGTCGTAAATAAAACCATTTGAATCGGACAATGTTACTACTTTGCCGCCCATCTGGGTGACTTTTTCGACTGCATATTGAGCCACATTGCCTGAACCTGAAATGCAGACGATTTTATTTTTCAAAGTCTCTCTGCGTGTTGCCTGCATTTCTGCAGTAAAATATATAATACCATAACCTGTTGCTTCAGGCCTGATGAGGGAGCCACCATATTCAATACCTTTTCCTGTAAGAACTCCTGTAAATTCATTTTTAATTCTTTTGTATTGTCCGAAAAGAAATCCAATTTCCCTTCCTCCCACGCCGATATCACCTGCGGGTACATCAGTATTCGGGCCTATATACCTTTAGAGTTCTGTCATAAAGCTCTGGCAGAATCTCATTACTTCATTATTTGATCTTCCTTTTGGGTTGAAGTCGGAACCACCTTTTGCACCTCCCACAGGGAGTGTGGTGAGGCTATTCTTAAATACCTGTTCAAAAGCCAGAAACTTCATTATGCTGATGAGTGTGACTGATGGATGAAATCTTAAGCCTCCTTTATACGGACCTATGGCACTGTTCACTTCTACTCGGTATCCCCTGTTTATCTGTATATTACCTTCGTCGTCGAGCCATGGCACTCTGAAAATTACTATCCTTTCCGGTTCTGTCATCCTTTCAAGTATCCTGAATTGCCTGTAATGAAGATTCTCTTCAATAAAAGGTATTATAAACTTATCTACTTCCTGTATTGCCTGATGAAATTCACTTTTTCCGGGGTTCTTCTTTTTGATTTCATTCATGAATCTTTCAACTTCCTGATCATATTACCGATTTTTAAAAGTTTGAAAATTTACCAACTAAATAAAATTAATTTTAAAGCTGTATAATTAGTAAGAATTAAATATTGCAAGCAAAATAGAGAAAAAAATTTTTGTTCAGGGAGGTGAATTATTAATAAACGATTTTGTAAATATTACCGGGATAGCTTTTGATGACTCCGTTAAATTCCATTTGTAAAAGTATATTTGATAGTTTATGGATAGGCATGCCAGTTTCTCTACAAATCTGGTCGATATTCATTTCCTCTTCTTTATTGATAATTTCAAAGATTCTTTTTTCATCTTCGGAAAGTTCTGTAAAAAGAATGCGCTGGACCGGTTGTTTTGTTTTTGCCGGGAGCCAGTTGAGAAAGTATTCGATATCTTCATGGCTTTCAACCAGTGCAGCTTTATTTCTCTTTATCAGGTTATTGCATCCAGCTGACCATATGTCATCAATACGTCCGGGAATGGCAAAAACGTCACGGTTATATGAATTTGCAATATCGGCAGTTATAAGTGCTCCTCCAGTAATAGCCGATTCTACAATAAGTGTGGCATCGGATATACCTGCAATAATCCGGTTCCTTTTTATGAAGTTGTTTCTTTCAGGAAGTTCATCAGAACGGAAATCTGTCAGCAATCCTCCATTCTTTAGCATAGCATTTGCCACAGGCTTATGAACAGAAGGGTATGTTGTTTTAAATCCGTGACCCAGTACACCAATTGTGGGGAGGTTATTTGCCATAGCGCTTTTATGGGCGGTGATATCAATCCCATAGGCAAGTCCGCTAACTATTATTAACTCCGGATTGTCAAAAGCGAGGCCAGAAATGATTTTTTCGCAAATTTCCTTACCCCTTGAAGTAGCATTACGCGTACCAACCACACTGAGTATCCTTTGTGCGTTGAGATCGCAGTTGCCTTTAAAATAAAAAAGAACAGGAGAGTCTTCACATTGCCTGAGGCGGTAAGGATAGTCATTATCGAGATAGAAAAATGTCTTTATACCATTTTTTTCTACATATTCTGCTTCTTTTTCTGCAATGCTGAGATAAGAACGTTCACTAATATATTTTGCAAGGTTGGTTCCTATACCAGGTATTTTTATCAGTGAACGGTATGGTTCGGTGAAAACACCTTCCACACTGCCTACATATGAAACCAGTTTACGTGCATTAATGTCTCCGATGCGTGGAATAAGACTCAATGCAATTTTATACTTGAGAGACACTTCTAACATAGCACAAGGAAATGACATGCAAGAACAAATATATTAAAAATAAACAGACTCACAAGTTTTTGTGAATCTGTTTATATAAAATATTTAAATTCAGATATTTATATGGTATTTTTAAATAACACCCATATCAAGCATGGCATGTGCGACTTTAAGGAACCCTGCCACATTTGCTCCCTTCACGTAATCGATATAACCGTCGGTTTTTTTTCCGTACTTAACACACTGTTCATGAATATTATGCATGATTTCACGCAATCTACTGTCAACTTCTTCTCTTCCCCAGCTGAGTTTCATAGAGTTTTGTGACATTTCGAGTCCTGATGTTGCTACCCCGCCTGCATTTGCTGCTTTACCGGGAGCGAACAAAAGTCCGTTTTTCTGGAATATCTCAACTGCTTCAGGAGTGCAGGGCATATTTGCTCCTTCACAAACGCAGATGCATCCGTTTTTTACAAGGTTTTCTGCATCTCTGGCATCCAGTTCATTCTGTGTTGCACAGGGCAGGGCTATATCAACCTTTACTTCCCATGGACGTTTCCCTTCATGAAATTCAACCCCTTCAAATTCACTGGCATAAGGTTTAACTATATCCTGGTTCGAAGCCCTTAGTTCGAGCATATAATCAATTTTTCTGCCCGAAACTCCCTCAGGGTCATAAATGTAACCATCGGGCCCCGATAGAGTGACTACTTTTCCTCCGAGTTCGTTCACCTTTGTAACAGCACCCCATGCAACATTTCCAAAACCGGAAACAGCTACTGTTTTACCTTTTAGTGACTCGCCCCTTGTAGCAAGCATTTCGCTTGTAAAATATACCACACCGAATCCGGTTGCCTCAGGTCGTATAAGAGAGCCACCCCAGTTGATCCCTTTGCCCGTCAGCACACCGGTGTGTTCAGTGGTTAGCTTTTTATACATTCCATACAGGTATCCGATTTCTCGTCCACCCACACCAATATCACCTGCCGGGACATCAATTTCCGGCCCAATGTGCCTCCACAGTTCGAGCATAAACGACTGGCAGAAACGCATAATTTCAGCATTTGACCTTCCCTTGGGGTTGAAGTCAGATCCTCCTTTGGCACCTCCCATAGGAAGCGTTGTGAGTGAGTTCTTGAATATCTGTTCGAACCCAAGAAATTTCAAAATTGAAAGATTGACACTCGGGTGAAATCTCAAACCACCTTTGTAAGGTCCTATTGCATTATTAAACTGCACCCTGTAACCCAGATTTACATGAACATCACCTTCATCATCAACCCATGGAACTTTGAAAACAATAATACGGTCGGGTTCCACTAGCCTCTCGATAATCCTTGCCGATTCAAACTGGGGATTCTCATTGTACACATCCTCAATTGATTCGAGAACTTCCCTCACAGCCTGAAGGTATTCAACCTCACCAGGATGCTTTTTTGTGAGGTCACTCATTATTTTGTCGACATTCATAATATAGGGTATTAAGTTATTTCAAAAATAATTGCCTGTGCCAAAGGTTGATATGGTTTTGAAAACTAAAAATGATTTTACTCATATTATTCTTTTATTTCGGTTGCACCTGAAGGAGCATTTTTATAAAGTGAGTAAAGCACTTTTGCTCTTTCTTCGGAATTAAGCAAGCTGATGTAAACAGGAGGGTATTTTGCAATTCCCCCTTTAACATATTGAAAAAGTATTACGGACTGAATAAGACCAAAAAATTTTTTTTCACGCCGGTACCCTGCATATTGTGATTTGTGAATTTCAATTGAATTTCTTCTTCCGCCTATAATTCCCGCAAAGAAATATCTGAAAACAATTTTGTCGTCTTCATCCGAATAATAAATGTACTGATAATTGAGAACCATAGGATAGATCAAATAACAGAAATACAGAAAAGTAAGGATTATCGTCCACCATGTATCGCTTAGCCCGAGAAGGGGAAATTTAATTATCCTGGCAAAATATGAGAGGATAATATAAACAACAAACAGGACGGTAACGGCAAATAATTTTATTCTAAGACTGATTATTGATTTGCTGTTTTCAACTGTCATCTTTTTCCATGTTATTTTGAGAAATATACTATTTACTTGTGAATTCAGCTAAAGGCTTCTGGCTCTTTTTTTTCTGAAGAAGTTTTTTATGATTTCACTGCATTCTTTTTCCAGAACTCCCTTTCTGACTTTTGTATCGGGGTGAAGCAATTTTTCAGAGATTGTTGTATAACCTTTTTTTTCATCCCCTGTTCCGTAAACAAGTGTGGAGATCTGGCTCCAGGCCAGTGCACCGGCACACATTGGACATGGTTCCACTGTTACATATATTGTGCAGCCGGTCAGATACTTACCTCCCAGAAAATTTGTTGCCGAAGTTATAGCCTGCATTTCGGCATGGGCGGTGGGGTCATTCAGTGTTTCAGTCAGATTATGAGCACGGGCAACTATCCTGTTACCGGCAACTATTACAGCTCCGATAGGTACTTCATCTTTCTCAAGAGCTTTGTAAGCCTCCTCCAGAGCAGCCCTCATGTATCTTTCATCTGACTTTTCCTTCTGCATCAATAAATTCTTATCTGACAAAAGTAATAATAAAGTGACTAAAATTTACTTAACCCCCCGTTTGATTACACTGATTAAAAGGCAGGAAAGATTATTTTAGTATTTTTGCTGAAATTTTGAAAAGATGTACAGGACACATACTTGCGGAGAACTTAGACTTACTGACACAGGCAAAAGGGTAACACTCTGTGGATGGGTACAGAGGACCAGGGATTTAGGGGGAATGACATTCATAGACCTTCGTGATCGTTACGGTATTACCCAGTTAGTTTTTAATATTGAGACAAACCCCGAACTATGTAAGAAAGCAAGGGACCTTGGAAGAGAATATGTTATACAGGTTACTGGCATGGTGAGGGAGAGAAGCAATAAAAATTTCAAGATTCCGACAGGAGAAATAGAAATTGATTCAGATGAGATAAAAATACTTAATCCCAGCGAATTGCCACCATTTACAATTGAAAATGATACAGATGGAGGAGAAGAGCTCAGAATGAGATTCAGATACCTTGATCTACGAAGGCCATGTTTGCGGGATAATATCCTTTTACGTCACAGGGTTGCACGTGAAGTACGTAAATATCTTGACAAACAAGGATTTATTGAGATTGAGACTCCGATGCTTATAAAATCGACTCCCGAGGGAGCGCGCGATTTCGTTGTCCCTTCACGCCTTCAGCCTGGCATGTTCTATGCATTGCCACAATCGCCGCAGACATTCAAGCAGCTGCTGATGGTGGCAGGTTTTGATAAATATTTTCAGATTGTCAGATGCTTCAGGGATGAAGATCTGAGGGCTGACAGGCAACCGGAATTCACACAGATCGACTGTGAAATGTCGTTTGTTGAACAGAATGATGTGCTGGAAACCTTCGAAGGTCTGGCAAAACATCTCTTCCGGGAGATAAAAGGAGTGGATTTTACAGAACCCTTTCCACGTCTTTCCTGGAAAGAAGCAATGGAGCGTTTTGGCACTGACAAACCCGATATGAGGTTCGGAATGGAAATTAAGGATATTACGGGTATTGTTAAAGGGAAAGGTTTTGGAATGTTTGAGAATGCTGAATATGTGGGAGGTATTTGTGCCGAGGGGTGTTCAGAATATTCGCGGAAACAGACCGATGAACTGACTGAATTTGTTAAACGTCCGCAGATTGGAGCACAGGGACTGGTTGTCATAAAATATAACAGTGATAGGACGGTAAAATCGTCGCTTGAAAAATTCTATTCTCAGGAGGAATTACAGGGACTGATGAGGCATATGAATGCCACGCCAGGCAGCCTTATTCTTATAATTGCAGGTAACAGGGAAAAGACACTTGCAGCGTTGTCGGAGCTTAGACTGGAGATGGGTAACAGGCTTGGGTTGAGGAAGTCAGATACCTTCAGCCCGCTGTGGGTAGTGGATTTTCCCCTGCTTGAATGGGATGAAGAGACAAAAAGGTTCTATGCAAGGCATCACCCATTTACCTCACCTAAGCCGGAAGATATTAATCTGTTAGAAAGTGCTCCGGCTGAGGTAAGGGCGAATGCTTATGACCTTGTAATAAACGGCATAGAAATAGGAGGCGGCTCCATAAGAATACACGATTCTGCAACCCAGAAACTTTTGTTTAAGGTGCTTGGTTTTACCGAAGAGGAAGCTATATCTCAGTTTGGGTTCCTGATAAATGCATTTCGTTACGGAGCTCCACCGCATGGGGGCATAGCATTCGGATTCGACCGCTGGGTGGCTCTGCTGGCTGGCGAAGAATCAATAAGGGATGTAATTGCTTTTCCGAAAAACAATTCAGGACGTGATATTATGATTGATACTCCATCTCCTATATCACAGCAACAGCTCGATGAGCTGATGATTGAAATAAAAAGACGCAATAGCCAGTATTAAATATTATTTTCCGTCGGAACCAAGTAGAGTGATTAAAATAACTCCGTTTGCTCCTCTTGAGCCGTATATAGAAGCAGCTGCACCTTTAAGTACCTCAATGGATTTTACCTGTAGCGGACTTATATCATCGAGGTTTGATGTTTCAATACCATTTACGAGAATGAGGGGTTCAGTGCTGAGATTCAGTGATGAAGGACCCTGTATAGTAATTCTCTTACCTGCAACATGTACACCCGGGACCTCTCCCTTTATCATATCGTAGATGTTTGTGTATGAGGCATATTTTTTGTTTGTTCCATCAATTTTCCCGACTGTTGTGGTCATTTCTCTTTTCTTAAGTGTGCCATAGCCAATGTTGTATTCCTGCTCATCCTCTTTGTTAACAGCTGGTTTTGGTGCAGCTTGTGAGACCACACCACTGAGCTTGAAATCAATTGTAGTTCTTCCATTTATCCGTTCTTCCTTAAGTCCACCATTCATAATAAAGGCAGTTATTAGTGTATCAGATGGCTTAACCTTGATTTTGTAAAAACCCTTACCGTCAGTAGTTACATCGGTGTTTTTATTGTTCAGAAGTATATATGCGCCGCTGACAGGGTTGTTATTAGCATCGGTAACAGTACCCGAAACAGTAAATTTCTTACCCGGTTTCTGTGCATAAACATCCAAGGCACCGGTAATCAAAACTGATATTACAACAAAAACCAGTATTCTCATAGTATTAATGATTTAACTGACCGCAATTTACAATTTAATAAGGTGAAATTCAATAAAAAAATGTTAAATTAACCTGCCGGTCAATGTGGCAGATGTGCATTTTTCAACCATTACATTGACGTAATCACCTATCTGGCAGTTTTCAGCCGGAAAGACGACCACCTTGTTTTGGGATGTTCTTCCATAAAGGAAATTGGTAGACCTTTTAGAGTAACCTTCAACAAGTACGCGGTGTATTTTTCCGACATCGGCTTTTTTGCTTTTTGCTGAGATCTTATTCTGAAGATTGATGATTTCGTTAAGCCTTTTTGTTTTGATTTCATCAGGAACATCATCGGGAAGGGACTCTGCAGCTTTTGTTCCGGGGCGTTCATTGTACTTGAACATGTAGGCAAAATCAAAACCTGCCCATTCCATAAGCGATAGAGTATCTTTATGGTCTTCTTCGGTTTCGGTGCAGAATCCGGCAATAATATCTGTTGATACCGAACACTCAGGGATAATTTTTCTTATGGCTTCTATCCTGTTCATGTACCATTCCCTTGTATATTGCCTGTTCATTAGCTTGAGAATGCGGTTACTGCCACTTTGAACGGGGAGGTGGATATGTTTGCAGATATTATCGTAAGATGAGATTGTTTCCAGAAGTTTGTCTGACAGGTCTTTCGGGTGTGAAGTGGCAAATCTCACCCTTAGCAAAGGGTCGATATGCGCTACTTCTGCCAGTAATTCAGGAAAGCCAATAGTTTCTCCTGCATCTTTCCATAAATATGAATTTACGTTCTGTCCAATAAGTGTTACTTCCCTGTAACCTTTTCTGAACAGTTCGGTAGCTTCTTTAACTATTGAGCGAGGATCTCGGCTTCGTTCAGAACCTCTTACAAAAGGTACCACGCAATAGGTGCACATATTATTACATCCCCGCATAATTGCAATGAAGGCTGTAACACCATTGCTGTCGAGCCTTAAGGGGGATATATCGGCATAGGTTTCAGACTCCGAGAGCATTACATTGATTCTGCTCTGACCTGTTTCGGCTTCTGTAACAAGGTCGGGGAGCGAACGATAAGAATCGGGACCGGCAACAATGTCCACTGGAAGATCGTTTTGTATAAGTTTTTCTTTAAGGCGTTCAGCCATACATCCAATTACGCCAATCATTACAGAAGGGTTTTTCTTTTTTACCGATTTAAGAGCCTTTAGCCGGTTCCAAATTTTTTGCTCTGCATTTTCACGAATAGAACAAGTATTAAGTAAAATCAGGCTGGCTTCATTGATATCCCGGGTAACATCATAACCAGATTCGTTCAATACTGACGTAACAATTTCACTGTCAGCAATATTCATCTGACAGCCGTAAGTTTCAATGTATAACTTTTTTCTTCTCAACTCCTTGAATTATAATTAAATTTTTGTGTTACAAAAGTACCAAAAAAAAGAATCTATGGAATAAGCATAAAGCAGCATACTTATTATATTAATATGGTTTGAAAGAAATAATTAATTTTGCACATAAATAATTAAAACATATTTGTATGTCAGGTCACAATAAATGGTCAACAATCAAGAGAAAGAAGAGTGCTCAGGATGCAAAGAGGGGCAAGATATTCACGAAGGTTATAAAGGAGATAACAATTGCAGCAAGGGAAGGAGGAGGTGACCCGGATCTCAATCCCAGGCTGAGACTGGCAATACAGAATGCCAAGGGTGTAAATATGCCCAAGGAGAATATTGAGAGGGCGATCAAAAAGGCACTTGGAGCCGAGGGTTCAAATTACATCGAAACTACTTTTGAAGGTTACGGGCCATGCGGTGTAGCTGTGTTTGTGGAATGCCTGACCGATAACAACAACCGTACTGTTTCGTCAATAAGGGCAACATTTAACAAATATGGCGGCAGCCTCGGCACAAACGGTTCACTTTCATATCTGTTTGAAAGAAAAGGAGTTTTTACAATTAAACCTGAAGGAATCAACCTTGAAGAACTTCAGTTGCAACTCATTGATGCAGGGGCGGAGGATATAGAAGAGGAAGGTGGCAGAATTATAGTGACTTGTGCAAGGGAGGACTTTGGTGCAATAAACAAAAAACTTCAGGAGTTGGGAATTGAAGCCGAGGAGGCTATGCTGAAGCGGATACCGAATGACACTAAAAAACTCGATGTGGAATCGGCAAAAAAGGTTCTGAAATTTATTGAAGCACTCGAAGATGATGATGATGTCCAGAATGTTTATCACAACCTGGAAATGACCGATGAACTTGCTGCGGTACTTGAACAATGATATAATTAGGTAATGTAATATTGTGAAAATTTACGGGAATCATAAAAACCCCGATATATAATGCAAAGAACTCTTTTTTTACTGGTTCTGCTCCTTTTATCAGCCTGCAGCAAAGTTCATGATAATTTCCTCTGGTACAGATCCTTCGGAAAAGGTGAAGCTTTTTTTGTTAGTGCAGCCGGCGACACCGGATTGGTAAGTGGCGGAATTATTGAAGATAAACCTTACCTGGTTTTTCTGAATGGCAAACATGAAAAAGTATTTGAATATAGTGTCGACACCTCCGGTTCTTTTACATCTGCAATTGCCTGTGAAGAGGGCATAGTAATAGCAGGCTGCATAGAAGACAAGTTTTATTTAGGGATGATGGATTATACAGGAACTCCCGTGTGGAGTTCAGGTTTCAGCTCATCATTTAAAGTAGGGAATATAATACTCTGCAGAACACAACAGGATAAC
Organism: Bacteroidales bacterium; assembly: GCA_049654745.1. Lineage (GTDB taxonomy): Bacteria > Bacteroidota > Bacteroidia > Bacteroidales > VadinHA17 > LD21. The sequence goes on along the minus strand of JBASIK010000257.1, from coordinate 17,419 downwards.
TTTCTTGCGGTTGCGTCAAGAGCTTCTGACTCAATTCCTGGTGGAAATTACGGAATCAAATTTATTTCCTTCGGAAAAGATGGCTCAGTAATATCCAATGACAGCATTATTTTCTATTCCTTTTATTCAGTAAATGGAGCGACCATCGATAATTCAGGAAATATTTACCTTGCTGCAACAAAACTGGGAGCAGGAAGCAAAAAAAAGGCTACACTGGCAAAGTACGATGAAGGTTATAGAAAAATATGGGAGGTGGAACTTTATAACAATCCTCAATTCGAAGCATCATCCATGTCGGTTGTAACCGATTATCAGGGGAATGTTTATGTGTCAGGGTATACTGAATATCCGGAAGATGCAACCACCTACAGAAATGCTTTTGTAGCATCTGTTAATTCCTCAGGCGTTATCAGGTGGAAGAAATATCTTGAGTACAAAAATGAGGCAACTTCAGTGATATTTGACAATAACGGACAACTATTTGCACTAAACAAAGGTTGCCTTATACTTAATATTATTAATACAGACGATGGTTCAGTAAGTGGTATTCTCAGAACATTTGCAGCATGTGATGTTTCATTTGATAAAGTCTATGGAAACAGTGCAACGGCATGGGGTGGAAATTCAATTGTTGTTGCCGGGGTGAAAAATGGTTCATTTTATATTGTTGCAAGATCCTCAGAGAATCTATCTCCCATCTAACATTTTGTTGATGAGCATAAAGATGAAAAACATTTTAAAAGTGGTCCAACTGGGTAGAGTTTTGTTATTCCTGGTATTTATTTTTGGTGGTGTCACGGATGCAGGTGCCCAGTTCATTAAGGCTTCTGACATCTTTCCTTCTGAGGTAAAGAAGCAGAATGCAGGACGACTGAATATCTATCATGAGCCACAGATTGATACCCTTCTGAGTCGCTATCTGTTATCAAATAAGCTTCTTGGTGGCGGAATAGAAGGGTATCGTATTCAGATTTACAGAAGCGCTGTAAGAAATGCCAGGGAAGAGGCAAATAAGATTAAGGCAGATTTCATGATAAGTTTTCCTGATATTCCATCATATGTTGAATATGAAAAACCCGGTTATTTTATAGTGAGGGTAGGTGACTTCCGGACGAAAATTGAAGGGACAAAAGCCCTCTATATGATCAGGAAAAAATATCCTTATGCATACATGATTCCATGCATTATTAACATTCCGGATTAGTACAGAATCAGAATATGAGTGAGCTGATCAATCATGAATGCGGTATTGCGCTACTGAGGTTACGCAAAACAGCAGAATATTATTTTGAGAAGTATGGTACATGGACCTACGGCCTTAATAAAATGTACCTGATGATGGAGAAGCAGCACAACCGGGGACAGGATGGTGCCGGAATTGCAGGAATCAAACTGAAATCAAAGCCCGGAGTCAGGTTTATCTTCAGTGAAAAGTCGGATAAACCCGATTCAATTACAAGAATTTTTCAGAATATTTACGAAAATATATACAGTGTAGCACCTGAACTGCAGGGGAAGAAATATAATCCAGAATTTATTGCAGATGAAGTGCCTTTCCTTTGTGACCTTTATCTCGGGCATCTGAGGTATGGTACATACGGCACTTACGGGCTTGAACAGCTTCATCCAGTATGCCGCCAGAATAACTGGCGTTCAAAAAATCTGTTAATTGCAGGAAATTTCAACCTCACAAATGTTCCTGAATTATTTAATCATCTCGTAGAACTCGGGCAGACTCCGCCGGGCTTTTCTGATACCGTCACAATTCTTGAAAGCATTGGATACAGACTCGATGAGGAACATGAACGTCTATATAATATTTACAGGGAACAGGGATATACAAAAAAGGAAGTATCCAGGCTGATTGAGGAAAATCTTGACGTTGCTGCAATTCTGAGAAAGTCGGGCAAAAGTTGGGATGGTGGTTACGTAATGGCAGGTTTAATCGGTCATGGAGATGCGTTTGTAGTCAGAGATCCTTACGGTATACGACCGGCATATTACTATGTAGATGATGAAGTTGCGGTAGTGGCATCAGAAAGGCCTGTTATTCAGACAGTTTTCAATACTGACGCTGAAAGTGTAAAAGAAGTTCCACCAGCACATGCTCTTATTATAAAGGCAGGAAATGAGGTGAGGGTTGAACCAGTTGCAGAACCTGTTCCGCCAAGAAAATGCTCTTTCGAGCGAATATATTTTTCAAGAGGTACTGATAAATCGATTTATTATGAAAGAAAAAAACTAGGTGAGCTTCTGACCATGCCTGTGCTTGAGGCGGTGGATTATGATCTGGAAAACACTGTCTTTTCATATATACCGAACACTGCAGAAGCTGCTTTCTACGGATTGCTGAAAGGAATTGAGGATTATCTTAACGATATAAAAGTTAAGCAATTATCAGCTGAAAGGAATGAGCTAACAGAGGAAAAGCTCCGTAAAATTATTTCAGTAAGGCCAAGGGTCGAAAAAATCACGGTTAAAGATATAATGCTCAGGACATTCATCACAAGGGATAAAAGCAGGGATGAGCTTGTTGAACATATTTATGATATCACATATGGAACTGTCAGAAAGGGAGTTGATAATCTTGTGGTTATTGATGATTCGATAGTGAGGGGCACAACTCTGAGAAAAAGTATTATACGTATTCTCGACAGGTTAGGACCGAAGAGGATAGTTATAGTTTCTTCTTCACCACAGATAAGATACCCCGATTGTTATGGAATTGATATGGCAAAACTTGGCGATTTCATAGCTTTCAGGGCAGCAATTGCCCTTCTTAAGGAAACTGGCAGGGCTTCAATGATAGATGATCTTTATAAACGGGCTAAGGAAGAAATAAAAAAGCCTGTTAATGAGGTTAGGAACCTTGTTAAGGAGATATATGTTCCTTTTACAGCGGAGGAGATATCTGAAAGAATTTCGGGACTGTTGAAGGAACCTGAGATCCAAGCTGATATCACAGTGGTATATCAGTCGGTAGAAGGTCTGCATAAAGCTTGCCCCGATCATATGGGTGACTGGTATTTCACTGGAGATTATCCTACACCGGGAGGAAACAGAGTTGCAGTTCAGTCATTTATAAATTTCATTGAAGGGAAAGACAAAAGAGCTTACTGATTGTGGCGTGAAAACCACTTTATCTCATAGTCTTTATTGTAAGATGCAAGGTGGCGGTTAATTTTTTCCACATAAATATTTTTCAGGGTTATCATGATGCCTGTCTCTTCAACATTACCGAATTTATGGTTAATGAACGTCCCGAATGTTTTCATTGTTGGTGAGAGGTTCATATAAGCATTAATGAGCGGAGGAATTGTTTCATTGAGCTTTCTTACTTCCTGAGAAAGGATTTTATAGTTTTCCCTGTAAGTTTTTCCGGTAAACAGTTTTTTCATTTCATCTTCAAGCAGGTCAATTTCAGCAGGTTCTTTTACCGTAACAAGGTTTTCTTTGTCAGGGAAATGATGCTTCAGGAAATAGAGTATCATACTTCGAGCCTTTTTGTCAAAGTGGGGGTACATGGTAACTTTACCAAAAAGGTATTGTATATGAGGGTTGTCAATGATAATTGCTCCAAGGCCGTCCCACAAATTATCGAGAGCATAAAGGCTTTTTCTGCCTCTGTTGCTTGACTGGTAGTCGGGATGTACGAAGGAACGCCCAAGTTCCATCAAATGTGGAAGGTATTTTGTTTTGAATTTTTCCGAGAAATTGAAATATGCCGATGACGCCAGTTTTGAAAGGTCGCATTTTTCACACGGTTCTTTGAAAAAGAAGAATCTGTATCCACCTATAATTTCCTTATTTTCAGGATCCCAAACTATCAGTTGCTGTTGTGGATTTTCAGGGTCTGTGTCGAATTCATCTATGTCAATTTCCTTACCTGTTCCTCCTCCTGCGTAACGAAATGTTATTTCACGTATCCTTCCAACTTCATGCATGAGAACGGGTGAATCGTGGTAAGTGAAAACATACACTTCATTATTCCCGTTATTTGTCTTTCTCAGCAGTTTAATTCTGGAAAGTTCAGCAATAATCTGCTCACGCGGAACGGGATCTACAACCGGTTTCATTTCCTTGTCCATAGTAAATAGATAGTAAGAAAAAGAAAACAAATTTAAATTTTTTGAGAAATTAACCCAAGGCGGTATCTTATTTTTCCTGCCTTGTCAGGGGCTCAAGTTCATAAGTCTTTGATTTGACCCATTCTGCCCATTCTTCAGGTGTTTTGGATTTGTCGAAGGTTTCCCATGGTATTTTCGGACCGAAGACTAAATGTATCTTCTTGTCTTTTTGCCTGAACATTTCATCGGCAAGATAGAGCATCTCAATGTTTGACTTTATTCCCAAAAATGTTCTCAGATTGGCAAGGTTATAGAAGAAATTGGAGTTTTTTCCTGAAAAATAAGCAGGTACAACATCCCTTTTATAGGTTACTGCCTTTTTGATGAAGTGCTTATACCAGGTAAGGTCTTTTATAACGCCTTTTCTTTTGCGTGAACATAATCCGGCTGGAAAATAAAGGATCTGGCAGTCGGAGGCATATGCTTCTTCTATTGCTCTTGCTGCTTCTCTGGCCTGTGCCCCATGCTTGTTTATGGGAAGAAAAATGTCTTCGAAGTTTTTGATGTTAAGGAGAATATCATTTACAGGGAATTTTATGTTGTCGAAATATTTCGACAGTTCATAGATAAAAACCAGCCCGTCGAGACCTCCGAGTGGGTGGTTCGAAACGAAAATAAATCTGCCTCTTGTGGGGATATGCTCCCGGCCCGATACTGTATAGCTTACTTTGAGATAATTAAGTGCAGCATGGATAAACTCAGCACCTTTTAAATGTCCGTACTTCCCCAGAAAGTCGTTGAGTTCTGTTTCGTGTACTATTTTCTTAAGGTAGTTAATAATAAATTTTGGAACAATACGGGCCAGTGACGGATTTTTAGCTCTCAGCACTTCTTTGACATCGAGTCTGTAAGATTCATTACTGCTCGCATAAGGATCATCCATATGTCGTTGTCAAAATTTTTAAACCAGACCCAAATTTAATAAAAAATCATCTCCAGTGCAAGCTTTTGAAACTGCCAGCCAATATTTTGGCTTTTGCAGATGCTTGTTAAAGAACTTTATCTGAATGTGTTAATATCCAGAGTCATAGCAAGGAAACCTTAGAATATCGGAGAATGCTGAAAAAAGTTATCAACAATAGTGGAAAAAAATGGGGTAAAGTGGAGAAAAGTGGAAATTTTTACTTATTTTAGCAATTTGAAATTCATTTAACTATTATGGCCACATTCATAGGTGATTACGGTTGCAGGCTTGATGCCAAGGGCAGGTTTATCCTTCCTGCGGCATTCAAGAAGCAGATGCCTCCTGGTTCACCTGATAGGTTTGTGGTTCGCAGAGACATTTTTGAACCATGTCTTGTTCTCTACACCATTGATGACTGGAACATCCAGCTCGAAAAAATCAGGAGCAGGATAAATCCTTACAACAGGGAACACAATGTTTTCCTCAGGAATTTTTTTAAAGGGACTGCTGAACTGGCTCTTGACAGCAGTAACCGCCTGTTGATACCCAGGCGTTTGCTCGAGCTTGCGGGCATCGGACGGGATATTGTTCTGGCAGGGCAGGATGGCCGCATTGAAATCTGGGATGCAGAACGCTATGAAAAAATTGAAATGCTTCCCGAAGATTTTGCAAATCTGGCAGAAAAACTTCTTGGTGACAGTCAAAATCAGGAATAGATGGCTTACCATGTACCTGCATTGCTGGATGAAAGTATAAAGGGGCTGAATATCCGGCCCGACGGTGTATATGTTGATGCTACTTTCGGCAGCGGGGGCCATTCACGTGAAATACTTAAACATCTTACAACAGGGCGTCTCATTGCTTTCGATATTGACGAGGATGCAAGCGCAAATATCATTGAAGACGAACGTTTTACATTCCTTAACCAGAATTATAGATTCCTTCTTAACAACCTGAGACACCTTGGAATAACACAGGTTGACGGTATTATAGCAGATCTGGGTGTCTCTTTTCACCAGTTCGATGAACCCTCACGTGGTTTTGCTTTTCGTTATGATGCAGAACTCGATATGAGAATGAGCAGGGGAATGAAAACAAAAGCATCGGACCTCCTTGCTACAATGACCGAAGAAGACCTTGCTCATATATTTATTGAATACGGAGAATTACCTCTGGCACGAAAGATTGCAAGGGCAATTGTTGTGGCAAGAGAAAAAGCCCCTTTAAAGACGGCCGAAGATCTGAAAATAGTGACCGCTCACTTTGTACCACCAGGTCACCAGAACAGATTTTTTGCTAAACTCTTTCAGGCATTACGGATAGCAGTCAACAACGAACTGGAATCACTTAAGGAGCTTCTTCTGCAATCTGCTGAAATTCTCAAAAAAGGAGGAAGACTTGTTGTTATCACCTATCATTCGCTTGAAGACAGGCTGGTTAAGAATTTTATGAAGTCTGGAAATTTCACAGGTGAAGTATCAAGAGATTTCTACGGCAGGCCGGAGCTCATTTTCCAGCTGGTTACAAAAAAAGCTGTTACACCTGGAAGGGCTGAAACAGAAACAAATAAGAGGGCAAGAAGTGCCAAACTGAGAGTGGCTGAAAAAATAAAATAGGATTCTTTATGGAAGAAAAAGCACAGGAAAACAAGGTAGGAAAGAGGAAAAAGAATTCTGGAAATTTTCTGAAGGATTTGCTTAGCGGTAGTACGATATCTGACAGAATAATATTGAAAAACCTTGGATTTCTGATATTTCTGACATTTCTGGGTGCATTATATATAGCAAACCGATTTCATGCTGAAAAACTGGTAAGGGAAATGAACCAGCTCCAGAAAGAGGTCAGGGAACTTAGAGCAGAATCCCTTGCCACATCAGCCGAACTGATGAAGGTAACCAGGCAGTCGGAAATACTTCGCCAGGTAACCCAGAGAGGACTTGAGCTTGAGGAACTCCGTGAACCACCTTATAAGCTTGTTAAATAATAAAAAGAACAGGGATGACAATCAGGGATAAAATAATATGGAGGAGCGGGGTAATTTATGTTGTAACGAGCATCATCGCAATTGTATTGCTGGTGAGGATTGTCCTTTTTCAGTTTGTTGAGAGGAGTAAATGGGAGGCTCTGGGTGAGAAATATGTATATAAGAATGACGAGGTAAAGGCAACACGTGGCAACATAATTGCGTGCGATGGTCGCCTTCTGGTCAGCTCTGTGCCATATTATTCGGTTTACATGGATACAAGAAGTACCGGGATGCCTCCTGAACTGTGGAATGAAAATATTGATGGATTGTGCAGGGGATTATCCGAAATCCTGGGAGAATATTCACCAGCTGGCTGGAAAAATATTCTTACATCAGCCCGGAAAAGGGGAGAAAGATATTTTCTGATCAGGAAAGGAGTAAATTATGAAACTCTGAAGCAGCTAAAGGAACTGCCCATTTTCCGGGAAGGACAGTATCGCGGAGGGTTTGTGGCACAGCCCGAGAACAAGCGTATCTTCCTGAATAGCGAACTGGCTGCCCGTACAATAGGATATCTTACCGAAGACCCTGAAGGTACAAAAGTGGGAATCGAAGGTGCTTTCGACAGGGAACTGGCAGGCCGGAATGGGAAAGTCCTTAAACAGAGGCTAACCGGCGGAGTATGGATTCCCGTAAATGACGGAAATAATATAGAACCCGTTGATGGCAACGACGTTGTTACAACAATAGATATTGAGCTACAGGATGTTGCAACTACGGCACTCAGAAACCAGCTAAGAAAACATAACGCCGACCATGGATGCGCCATCCTGATGGAAGTTGCTACAGGAGATATCAAAGCTATAGCTAACCTGAAGCGGAGAGAAAACGGTGAATTCTACGAAGCTTACAACTATGCTATAGGTGAGAGCACTGAACCGGGCTCTACATTCAAGCTTCCGGTACTGATGGCTGCACTTGAAGACGGGGTGATCGACACAAGTGATGTGGTGGATACCGGTAACGGAACAGTCAGGTTTTATAATAAAATAATCAGAGATACCAGAGAAGGTGGTTATGGAAAACTGACCGTTAAAGAAGTGTTTGAAAAGTCATCCAATGTAGGGACATCAAAAATTATATACCAGCATTACAAGGATAACCCCCGAGCTTTAATCAGCCGGCTCAATTCAATGAAGCTTAACGAAAAACTTAATCTGCAGATAAAAGGTGAGGCAGAACCATATATCAGGCAACCGGGGGATAAACTCTGGTCGGGTCTTTCACTTCCAATGATATCTCATGGTTATGAAGTCAGACTTACACCGTTACAGATACTGACTTTTTACAATGCCGTTGCAAACGATGGCCGCATGATGCGCCCCAGATTTGTTAAGGAGATAAGAAGAAACGGAAGTGTGATAAAGAAATTTGATCCGGAAGTGATAACAAACTCTATCGCTTCAATGAAAACAATCCGTAAAGCAAAGAAAATGCTTGAGGGTGTGGTGGAGAATGGAACCGCAACAAACCTCAGGGATGCTGATTATAAAATTGCAGGAAAAACCGGTACTGCCCAGATTGCCAGAGATAATACAGGATACAGGTCGGGAGAACGCATATATTACCAGGCTTCTTTTGTTGGATATTTCCCTGCTGAAGACCCTCTATATTCATGCATCGTTGTGGTTAACTCACCTTCCAGCTCAGTTTATTACGGGAATATGGTAGCTGGTCCTGTTTTTAAAGAAATAGCCGATAAAGTTTATTCGACAATTTTTTTCAAAGCTTATCCTGAGAAGGTCAATGATGATAAAATAATAGCGACTCCCGATCCGGGCAACGGATTTTACGATGATATACACAGCATCTTAAGGAAGACTGATACGAAATATGTTAAAAATGGTAATGAAAAATGGGTTGCTACAGGACGTAACCGGGATACAATCAGGATAGTTCCACTGAAAATACAGGAGAATCTTGTGCCTGATGTAAGGGATATGACACTGAGGGATGCTCTTTACCTGCTTGAAAGCTACGGCCTGAGGGTACAATTTTCTGGCAGAGGGCGGGTGAAAAGGCAGGACCCCGGATACGGCGCTGTAATTCACGACGGAATGGTTGTTTCATTGGATCTTGGTATATAGAAATTTAAAATGATGATGAAACTGGAAGAAATATTAAAAGGCATTGAGGTATCAGAGTATGAAGGAGACATGTCAGTGACTGTAACAGATGTCACTATTGATTCTCGTTCTGTTGTTCACGGATCTCTTTTTATGGCTCTGAAAGGCACTAAAACCGACGGACACAGGTTTATTGACGCGGCTGTTTCATCTGGAGCAGTTGCTATTATCTGTTCTGAAATGCCAACCGTCAGACAGAAAGGCGTTACATGGATAAGAGTACCCGATACAGCACCCGCAGCGGGAATTGCCTCATCAAACTTTTTCGGAAATCCTTCACGCCACATTACACTTACCGGAGTTACAGGTACAAATGGAAAAACAACAATTGCAACACTTTTATACAGGCTTTTCAGTGGTCTTGGATACAAATGCGGACTTTTTTCGACGGTATGTAACTATATTTCCGGAAAGGAATATCCTGCCACGCATACTACACCTGACCCTGTTCAATTGAACAGACTTATGGCAGAGATGGTTCGTGAAGGCTGTTCTCATGTGTTCATGGAAGTCAGCTCACACGCCGTTGATCAGAAAAGAATCAGCGGACTCAAATATGCAGGAGGCATATTCACCAACCTCACCCACGACCACCTTGATTATCACAAAACTTTTGATAACTATCTGAAAGCCAAAAAGGCATTTTTTGACTCTCTTCAGGCTGATGCATTTGCTCTTGTCAATACCGACGATAAAAATGCGGGAGTGATGGTCCAGAATTGCAGGGCAAGAAAATATACCTATTCAACAAGGGGTATGGCTGACTTCAGGGCTATGCTTATTGAACAGAGCATGGAGGGGATGGGAATACGTATTGACGGTGAGGAATTATGGACGAGGTTTATTGGGGAGTTTAATGTTTCAAACCTTCTTGCTGTTTATGCGTCGGCTGTTTTGCTGGGTGCAGAAAGGAAAGAAGTGCTCAGGGTGCTTAGCGGGCTGGGACCGGTACCGGGAAGGCTTGAAGTGGTGAGGGGGAATGCCCCTGTAACCGGAATAGTTGATTATGCTCATACTCCAGATGCTCTTGTGAATGTGATTGAAACAATAAACAAAGTGCGCAGAGGCAGTGGCAGGCTTATTACTGTGGTTGGAGCCGGAGGCGACAGGGACCGGACAAAAAGACCAATAATGGCTTCAATATGTGCAAGAGGAAGCGACAGAGTCATTCTTACATCGGATAATCCAAGAAGTGAAGACCCCAATACTATTATTGATGAGATGGAAGCAGGCATCACACCCGACCAAAGGCCGAAAGTGCTGAGAATTACTGACCGCAGAGAAGCTATCAAAGCTGCAGTGATGATGGCCAGCAACGGTGATGTAATTCTTGTTGCCGGTAAAGGCCATGAAACATACCAGGAAATAAAAGGTATCAGACACCATTTTGACGACAGGGAAGAACTTGCTAAAGCGCTTATGGGTAAAATGTAAAAAACGAAAAAATGCTTTATTACCTTTTCAAATATCTTGATTCGCTTGATGTACCAGGTGCCGGAGTATTTGAATATATATCTTTCAGATCGGCTGCAGCAGTAATTACTTCACTGATTATATCACTTCTCATCGGAAAAAGAATAATTCAGTACCTGCAGGTAAAGCAAATAGGTGAGGTTGTGAGGGATCTCGGACTGGAAGGACAATACCGCAAGGAGGGAACACCTTCTATGGGAGGTATAATAATACTTGCTTCAATTGTTATACCTGTAGTCCTTTTTGCAAGGCTCAATAATATCTATATAATCCTTATGCTGACAACCACAATGTGGCTCGGCTTTATGGGATTTCTTGACGATTATATTAAGATATTCAGAAAAAACAAAGCCGGACTTGCAGGAAAGTTCAAGATAGCAGGACAGGTGGGCCTCGGTCTTATTGTTGGTGTGGTATTTTATTTCAGCGACGATGTTATCATTGTTGAAAGGGTTCCGGTATCGAGTCTTACAAGGGCAGAACGGGCTGAAATTATTGAGAATAATAGGAATGTTCTGCAGCAAAGCGAAGTAAACATTGAAAGAAAATCCACAAAAACCACTATACCGTTCGTAAAGAACAATGAGTTTGATTACAGGTGGCTGGTTTCTTTTGTCCCGGGACCATGGCGGGAGTTACTCACATGGATTGTTTATGTGATCATTGTAATATTCATCGTTACCGCAGTATCGAACGGTGCAAACCTGACTGACGGGCTTGATGGTCTCGCGACAGGTGTATCAGCAATTACCGGGGCAGCGCTTGGTGCACTGGCTTATGTGTCGAGTAATATAATTTATGCTCGTTACCTTAATATAATGTATATACCCGGTTCTGAAGAACTGGTGATCTTTGCAAGTGCTTTTATAGGTGCAACTGTAGGATTCCTGTGGTACAATTCTTATCCCGCTCAGGTGTTTATGGGCGATACAGGTAGCCTTGCACTAGGAGGCATAATTGCAGTGTTTGCAATAGCTATCAGAAAGGAACTTCTTATTCCGGTGCTCTGCGGTATTTTCCTCGCCGAAAATCTTTCAGTAGTTATACAGGTGTCGTGGTTCAAATATACCAGAAAGAAATACGGTGAGGGCCGGAGAATTTTTCTGATGTCGCCGCTGCACCACCATTACCAGAAGAAGGGTTATCCAGAACCGAAAATAGTCACACGATTCTGGATTGTGGCTATAATACTGGCTGTATTGAGTATAGTAACATTAAAGATAAGATAGCAACAGTGAAAAGAATTGTAATACTTGGAGGAGGAGAAAGCGGAACCGGTTCGGCCGTGCTTGCACGAAAACACGGATTTGATGTATTTGTTTCTGACAAAGGAAGACTAAAAACTGAGTACAGAGACATACTTAAAAAATATAATATCAGATTTGAGGAAGGAACTCACAGTGAAGATATAATATTCACTGCTGATGAGGTTATTAAAAGCCCGGGAATACACGACGACATGCCGCTGGTGATGGAACTCAGGAAAAAAGGTATACCCGTCATTTCTGAAATAGAGTTCGCAGGCAGATTCACTGATGCAATGAAAATATGCATTACAGGCAGTAACGGAAAAACCACCACGACAACCCTTATCTGGCACATTCTGAAAAAGGCAGGTATTAATGCAGCACTTGCCGGGAATGTTGGGAACAGTTTTGCAATGGCAGTTGCCGGAGGAGGATATGATTGCTATGTTATTGAACTCAGCAGTTTCCAGCTCGATGGTATGTTTGATTTCAAAACCGACATAGCCGTGCTGCTCAATATCACACCTGATCATCTTGACCGCTACGGGCATGACATGAGCAAGTATGTTGATTCAAAATTTCGCATAATCCAGAACCAGACTGAGAACGACCATTTAATCTACTGGGCTGATGATCCGGTTATTATCAGGGAGCTTGAAAAACGCCGGCCTCCGATAAAACTCCTTCCTTATTCTGCCACAAAGAGCGAAGGAATGGCAGGATATATCGAAAACGACGAAATAATTATCCACCTAAAACATAAAACCAGACTTATGACAATTCACGATCTTGCGTTAAAAGGCCGTCATAATACATTGAACTCACTGGCGGCAGCCATTGCAGGCAAAATAATGAATATACGTAAGGAAGTGATCAGGGAGAGCCTTGCCGACTTCCAGGGTATTGAGCACAGGCTCGAACCGGTAATTACTGTTTGCGGTATAAACTTTATCAACGACTCAAAGGCTACCAACGTTAACTCAACCTGGTATGCCCTTGAATGTATGCAGACCAGAGTGGTCTGGATTGCCGGAGGAATAGACAAAGGCAATGATTATTCCGACCTTTTTGAAGTGGTCAGTAAGAAGGTCAAGGCAATTGTCTGCCTCGGAAAGGATAACAGAAAAATCATTGAAGCTTTTAAAGACAAGGTGCCTACAATAGTTGAAACCACCTCTATGGATGAGGCGGTAAGGTCGGCATATTATCTTGCTTCAAAGGGAGATACTGTTCTGCTTTCTCCGGCATGTGCAAGTTTTGACCTGTTTGAAAATTATGAGGACAGAGGGCGCAAATTCAAAGCCGCTGTTAGAAATCTGTAAAAAACAATGAGTAAGGGATGGGTTGCCAATACTTTTAAAGGCGACAGGGTAATCTGGGCCCTGGTAGCCCTCTTTATGTTTTATTCATTGCTGGCCGTATACAGCTCTTCAGCAATAGTTGCTTACTCCAGGTTTGGGGGTAATACTACATATTTTCTTAAGAGCCAGCTTATAATGCTGATATTCGGCCTGGTTATAATTATTATCACCCATCAACTGCCGGTTAGAATATATTCTTCGCTTGCCGGTGTTTTTCTGATTTTCTCAGTTGCACTTCTGGTTCTCACACTTATTTTCGGTGTTAGAATAAATGAAGCTACTCGCTGGATTGTAATACCTGGTACCGGCTTCAGGCTGCAATCGTCTGATGTGGCAAAAGTTGCACTCGTAATTTACCTGGCCAGAACACTGGCACATTACCAGCATGAGCTTGAAAACTTCGGAACAGTGTCAAAATACCTCATGCTGCCGGTTGCAATAGTATGCAGCCTTATTCTCACCGAAAATCTCTCAACAGCAGTAATGATTTTTGGAATCAGTATACTTATTCTTTACATAGGTAGAGTTCCTGTCAGATTCCTGCTTGCTTACGTCTGTATCGCAATTGTCACTCTGCTGCTTGCTGCTTTTCTGATTTCAGTAATATGGCCTCATAATAACAGGGTTGAGGTCTGGAAAAATAGAATTGAAAACTATTTTTCATCAAAAGATGATAATCCGGATGAGGACTACCAGATAAACCAGGCAAAAATAGCTATAGCAACGGGTGGACTATTCGGAAAAGCTCCTGGTAAGAGCACCCAGCGAAACATGCTTCCGCAATCGAATTCTGACTTCATTTTTGCAATTATTATTGAAGAATATGGCCTACTTTTCGGTGCAGTTCCCATTATTCTGGCTTATATGATATTGCTTTTCAGAGGAATAGCTATCGCTAAAAAGTGCGAAACAGCTTTTCCTGCTTTTCTTGTGATGGGCCTTACATTAATGATCGTTGTACAGGCTCTTATCAATATGCTTGTAGCTACCGGACTTCTTCCTGTCACCGGACAGACATTACCTATGATAAGCTGGGGACGTACTTCGGTGCTTGTCATGAGTTTTTCCATTGGGGCTATTCTGAGCGTGAGCAGGGTGGTTTATGCAAGGATAAGGAATGAGGAACTGGCTGAAGAGGAAAAATATGAAGAAGGAGACGAAAAAATATATGAACCGGCAAAAAAATAAAAGGGTGATTATCAGCGGAGGAGGAACCGGGGGGCATGTCTTCCCGGCAATAGCTATTGCTAATGCCCTGAAAAAACTGGAACCATCGTTAGAAATTCTTTTCGTGGGTGCTCTTGGGCGCCTCGAAATGGAACTGGTTCCCAAAGCCGGTTATAATATCGTCGGTCTTCCTGTTGCTGGAATAAACAGAAAAAATCCGCTTAAAAATATTTCTGTCTTATGGAAATTTATTAAAAGCCTGAGGACAGCAGGCACGATTCTAAGAGATTTCAAACCAGATGTTGTGGTAGGGGTTGGCGGATATGCAAGCGGACCTGTTATAAAGAAAGCTCTGTCGATGAAAATACCGGTTTTAATCCAGGAACAGAACAGTTATGCAGGCATCACCAACCGGCTCTTTGCAAAAAAGGCATCTGTAATATGTGTAGCATATGACGGTATGGAAAAATATTTTCCGGCTTCCAGAATAATAAAGACAGGAAATCCTCTAAGGCAGTCGCTCGGCGATATTGAGGGATTGAAAGACGAAGCCTTGAGATATTTCAATATAAAAAGTGGCAAACCTGTTATTCTGGTACTGGGGGGATCACTCGGAGCGGGAAGCATAAATAAATGCCTGGCCGAAAATATTGAAAAAATCAGGGAGTCCAGTTTATACTGGATATGGCAAACAGGCAGGAATTATTTCGAGGACATTAATGCTCTGGTGAGTGTGACACAGTCAGAAAATATTTCTGTATATCCTTTTATTGAAAGAATGGACCTTGCATATTCTGCGGCAGACATAATTATTTCGCGTGCAGGTGCGGGGACTATTTCGGAACTCTGTCTGGTTGGTAAACCGGTAATTCTGGTACCCTCACCAAATGTTGCGGAAGACCATCAGACGAGGAATGCTATGGCTCTGGCCGAAAAAGAAGCAGCAGTTATTGTGAGAGACAGTGAGGTCAACCAGAAACTGATAGATGAAGTTCTTTCCCTTGCAGATGATATTGGGAAAAGAAACAAACTGTCGGAAAATATCCGAAAACTGGCAATGGCTGATGCCGACCTGAGAATTGCAGAAGAAGTTATTAAACTGATAGACAGATGATTGATTTTGAGAAAATTTCTGCAACGTATTTTGTGGGCATAGGAGGAATAGGAATGAGTGCCCTGGCAAGGTATTTTCTATCAAAAGGCTGCATTGTTGCTGGCTATGACAGGACCAGAAGCCCTCTTACAGAAACACTTGAGAAAGAAGGCTGCACGGTTTCATATACTGACGACCCACAGACGATACCTCCTCTTTTTACAGATATACTGCCGAAAATAAAAGTGTTGGTTGTCTTCACCCCTGCCATTCCGCCAGAAAACAGAATTCTCGAATTTTTCAGTCGGGGCGGATATAATGTTTATAAAAGGTCGGAAGTGCTCGGGGAAATCTCAAGTCACACTGATACAATAGCTGTTGCTGGAACGCATGGGAAAACCTCTGTTTCGACACTTATTGCGCATATAATGCATTCATCACAAACTGGATGCTCTGCATTCCTTGGTGGAATATCCTGCAATTACGGAACTAATCTCTTGCTCTCGGACAGTCGCTTTACTGTGATGGAGGCCGATGAATACGACAGATCGTTCCTCAGGTTGTCTCCACTGTATGCTGTTATCACTTCGGCTGATGCCGACCATCTGGATATTTATGGAGATTACATGACTATGCTTGAGGCATATAATGAATTCTGCAGTAAAATCCGGCAAGAAGGATCTCTTATCCTGAATGAGTCAATAAAAAAGGTTATAAAACCTCCTGATAAAGTAAAGGTTTTTACTTATGGTTTTTCCGAAGAATGCTCATTCAGAATAAATAATGTTAAAAGAGATGGTGACTTTTATGTTTTTGACATTTCATATTTTGGTGGCGAATTGAAAAATCTGGCATACCGTTTTCCTGGTTTGAAAAATATTGAGAATGCTGCTGCCGCATCATCAGTGGCACTTCTATGCGGAGTGGACGGAGAAGTAATCAGAAATGCATTGAAGTCATTCACGGGTGTAAGGAGAAGATTTGATGTCCGTATAAACAAGCCGGGACTGGTTTACATCGACGATTATGCACATCACCCTGAGGAAATAAAAGCTTTTGTAACAGCAGTAAGGGAACATTATGGTACGAGGAAGATCACTGCAATTTTCCAGCCTCATCTCTATTCCCGTACCCGCGACCATGCTGAAGGCTTTGCTGCCATACTCGATCAGCTTGATGAGGTCATTCTTCTGCCTGTATACCCTGCAAGGGAAAGACCTCTGGAAGGGGTATCATCAGAAATGATTTATAAGAGAATGAAATTGAAAAACAAGAAAATGCTGGAAATGAAAGATTTACCTGCAGCACTTGATGTGAAGAACCTGGATATACTCCTCACAATAGGAGCTGGAGATATTGATAGACTTGTTGCTCCAATTGAAGAAACACTTAACCGGATGAGGTAAAGTATGAGGATATTAAAAAGAATATTAATTTTTCTTGCCTCCAGTTATCTGGTTGCGGCACCTGTTTATCTGACATACCTCATAAGAAATGAGCGGTGTCGCGGAGTAAATATTTACATTAACGAACTTCCTGATTTCAATCTTATTACAGAAAGGGAAATTTATGGAATTATTTACAGCGGCAATCCTTCCATAACGGGAACAAAATTAAAAGACCTGAGAACCTGTGATATAGAAGACCGATTAAAGAAACTGCATGAATTGAGAGTTGTTGAGGTCTATTTTACGGTTGATGGCAATCTTTCCATATATGCGCTTCAGAGGAATCCTATATTGAGGGTATTTGCAGCAGGTGGAGACTATTTTCTCGATGAAGAGGGAGTTCTGATAAGAAAAAAGAGACCTGGCACACCCAGGCTCCATGTTGCAGGTGGAAACATCACTGTATCACAGAAGATGCTTAATGGTATAAGTGTACTGGATACTGCC
>JBASIK010000256.1:0-11332 GCA_049654745.1 Bacteroidales bacterium | reverse complement strand
AGCAGTTCTCTCATGAGAGAACTGCTTAGATTTGAAAAAAAATTAATAAATATATAAGTTAGGATTTATGAAAGAAGAGAAGGTGGATTTTGATAAGCTAAAAGATTTTTTTGAAGGTCGTAATAATGATTTTGAGTATATAAAGAAAGTATTTTGTGACAGGGAGAAAGAAGATGAACTTAAAAAAGTTTTATGGAGGCAGTGGTATGAAATTTTAAAAGAGGATATTGAAAGTGAAAAAGATTTGAGCCATATTTTGTACAGGATTCATTATGAAATTAATAGTAGGAAAGAGTTCATTGATAGAAGAGGAAAGATTCATAATATTTTAAGAGCATTTACCCGGATTGCTGCGGTATTGTTTATTCCTTTGCTGATATATTCTGGTTATCAGTTTATCAGAAGTTCAGGTACTGGAATAGCCATGTCGGTCGAGATTACAGCACCAGCATGGGCACGGGTTCAGTTTACTCTGCCCGATGGTACCAGAGGATGGCTGAACAACAGGTCGGTTTTAAAATATGAGGCAGGGATAAATTTTAACAGGGAGGTTATTTTAGATGGAGAAGCTTACTTTGATGTTGCAAAAGAAAAGAGGAAGCAGTTCAGAGTAAAAACTGATGAAGTTATTATTACAGCACTGGGTACAAAATTTAATGTAGCCTCTTACAATAATGAGAAAAATGTTGAAGTTGTTCTTGAAGAAGGTTCTCTGATATTAACCGATAAGGACAATAGATACACCTGTCAGATGAAACCAAGTGAACTTGTTATTTATGATAAAACAAGCGGGCATCTTTCAAAGGATACTGTACAAACTAACAAATACACCTCATGGAAGGAAGGAAGGCTGGTATTCAGGAATGATCCGATTGATGTTATTGCTCGCAGGTTGGAAAGGTGGTATAATATTGAGGTTGAGTTGAAAGATATTTTCCCGGACGACATAAGACTTCGTGCCACTTTTATAGATGAAGATTTATATGAAGTTCTAGAAATTCTGAAGCGCAGTCTGAACATTGACTACCACATTAATGAGAGAAGCCTTGGAGATGATGGGGTTTTCTATAAGAAAAAAGTAATATTGATGAGTAAAAAAGATATATAATCACACTTAAAATCTGTTCCCATGAAATATGATTCATCATAAGAGGTATGAAAAAACAGGAAAGTGGTGTAGACACTTTCCTGCCATTCAGCTAAGTTAATTAATTAAAAATAACCTAACTAAAACATTGCAAATTTATGAAAAAAAACCAATTTAACTTAACATTAAGGAAGTTAATCATGGAACTTAAAATTTCAATCCTGATTATTCTTTTAAGCGTATCAAGTGTTTTTGCGGGTAGATCATATTCCCAGACAGCAAAGATTTCGCTTGATATAAAAGACAAGACCCTTGAACAGGTTATGGATGAGATAGAGAGGCAGAGTGAGTTCTATTTCATTTTTAACCAGAAGCAGATTGATGTCAACAGAATTGTTGATATACAGGCTAATAATAAGCGTATTACAGATGTTCTTCCTCTTCTTTTTGAAGGGACAGATGTTAATTATGCAATAATTGATAGAAAAATACTGCTAACTACTGATCCGATCTCAAAAGATTTATTGAAAAAGGACCTGAAAATTAATCTTAATGAAGAACAGCAACAGATGACCGTAACAGGTGTGGTTACTGATGCATCAACAGGAGAAGTAATACCAGGAGTTAATGTTGTGGTAAAAGGTACTACAATAGGTACGATAACTGATGAAAAAGGGAAATATTCAATAAATGTTCCTGATAGAAATGCGACTCTTGTGTTTTCATTTATAGGATATAATCCTCAGGAAATTTTATTAGGAGGCAGAACGTTACTTAATGTTGCATTAAGTTTAGACGTAAAAAGACTTGAGGAGATAGTTGTTGTTGGATATGGCGTTCAGAAGAAGCTTAACCTTACAGCAGCTGTTGATCAGGTTACAAGTGAAGTAATTACTAACAGACCTATTCCAAATATTACACAGGGTCTGAAGGGAGTTATACCTAATCTAAACATTAATTTACTAGACGGAAAACCAATTCAAGCACCAAGTTTTAACATAAGAGGTACGACATCTATCGGACAGGGCGGTAATGCACTGGTTCTAATTGATGGTGTTGAAGGTGATCCCAGCCTTTTGAATCCAAATGATATTGCCAGTATATCTGTTTTAAAGGATGCAGCAGCCGCATCAATTTATGGAGCTAGAGGTGCATTTGGTGTAGTTCTTATCACAACCAAAAATCCTGAAAAAGGAAGAACAGGCGTTCAATATTCAACTAACTACTCTTTAAAAAGGCCCATTAAACTACCTGATTATGTTACTGATGGATATACATACGTAAAAATGTTTGTTGAAGCATTTCTTAACGGTGATGGGTCATTCCCTCAGAATATTAATAAAACACAGAAAGTGTCCCAGGCTTATCTGGATGAATTTAAAAGAAGAGTAGAATCGGGTCAGCCATATAATACTGTTGAGGTTGATCCTGTAACAGGTGAATATGTATATTATGCAAGTACCGACTGGTACGATCTTTTATATAAAGATTTTACTTCTTCTATTGAACACAATCTGGCAATATCAGGAAGCAGTGATAAGGCTGCTTATCTTGTTTCAGGGAGAATAATGGGACAGAACGGCTTATTTCGCTATAATACTGATGACTACGCAATGCAAAATCTGAGGGCTAAAGGTTCTGTAAATATTTTTAAATGGCTTGAGGTGACAAACAATTCAGATTATTCTCATATGTCTTATCATAATCCAATGAATGTGGGAGAGGGAAGCGGAATATGGAGGAATATTGCTGATGAAGGACATCCCAGCGCTCCTCTCTTTAATCCTGACGGAACTTTTTCAATGTCAGCTGCTTATACTGTTGGAGATTTTGTCTACGGAAAAAACGGTATTGACACAAAAAGAACTGTAATTAAAAATACCACCGGGGCTACAGCGTCTTTTTTTAATAACAAACTCAGAATTAAAGGTGATTTTACATTCCAGAATACCCGTTACGACAGGATTAGAAAAAGGGTTCAGGTGCCATATAGTAATAAGCCAGGTGTGATAGCCTATGTAGGAACAAAAACTAATGACCTGACTTATGAAGATAGAAAAACTGATTACCTGGCTACTAATATATATTCTGAGTATGAGAACAATTTTGGAAATAATCACTATCTAAAATTCATGATTGGATACAACTTTGAACAATCCACCTACAATAGGTTGTATGTTTTAAGAAATGGTATAATCTATCCCGACGCAAAAGATATTAATCTTTGCCTCGGACAATCCATTGAAACAAGTGGTGGTTATGAAAAGTGGATAGTTCTTGGTGGATTCTCACGGTTGAATTATTCTTTTAAGGACAGATACCTGATCGAAATCAATGCAAGGTATGATGGTTCCTCAAAATTTCCTTCAAATCAGAGATTCGCATTCTTCCCTTCAATATCGGCAGGATGGAGAGTATCAAAAGAATCTTTCTTTAAAGTATCACCTAAATTAGTAAATGACTTAAAGATAAGGGCATCCTATGGATCTCTTGGTAATGGAAACATTGCTTCATATGTATATCAGGAACAATTTTCAATTTCACAGCATCCTATGATATTGAATAATATAAGACCCCAGTATACAAGTTTTCCTAATATTTTACCTGAAGGCCTTACATGGGAAACGGCAACAACTTTCGATGTTGGAATTGATTTTTCGATGTTTTCTGGCAGGTTCAATTTCTCAGGTGACTGGTATAACAGGAAAACAACGGATATGTATACTATTGGACTTACTCTTCCTGCAGTATTTGGTGCAACCCCGCCTAAAGGTAACTATGCAGACCTAAATACCAAGGGTTGGGAACTTTCAGTTTCATGGAACGATGATTTTAATGTCGCTTCAAAGCCTTTTAATTATAACCTTCGATTGGCACTTTCTGACTACAGATCTGTGGTGACCAAATATAACAATCCTGATAAGTTGCTAACAGATTATTATCCGGGAATGGTTATAGGAGAAATCTGGGGTTATGTAACAGAAGGATTCTTTATTGATGATGAGGATGTTGCCAACCATGCAAAACAGAGCCCGGAAATGCGGGCATCACCTACTAATATATGGTATGCAGGAGATGTTAAATTTAAGGACCTTAATAACGATGGATATATTAACAGGGGAAAAAATACAGTTGATGACCCTGGTGATAGAATTATTATAGGTAACAGAACTCCGCGTTACCAGTTTGGTATAAATCTTGGAGCCGATTGGTCTAATATATTCTTTTCTGCATTTATTCAGGGTGTTGGGAAACAGGATTGGTATCCGAGTACTGAATGTGAATTTTTCTGGGGACAGTATAATAGGCCATACAATAATGTTCCCAAGTGGCACCTGGGAAATATGTGGACACCAGAAAATCCGAATGCTTACCTGCCACGTACAATGTCAAGGGCAGCATCGAGTACAACATCCAGAGAATTAGGTGTGCCACAAACAAAATACCTCCAGAATGTTGCCTATGTAAGACTTCGTAACCTCCAGCTTGGTTACAGTCTGCCCAAACAATTGATATCAAGAATAGGAGCTAAAGATCTTAAGGTCTATTTCTCAGGTGAAAACCTCTGGGATTGGTCACCATTGTATAAGCTCATCGGAAACCACCTTGATGTGGAAAATACAGGTCCATCAGACCAGGAATTCACATCTGGTAATGCTGGTGATGGATACAATTATCCTATGCTAATGAGCTTTTCATTCGGACTCTCAATCACTTTTTAATTTTTAAATAATACTGTTATGAAAAAAATATATTTTCTGACATTACTACTGGTTGTTACCTTTACAGGTTGTGAACTGGAACAGTTACCTGAGGCTACTGCGTCCAGAAACGCAATTTTCGGAAGTAAAGAGGGACTAGATTTATATGTCAATTCATTTTATACTATGCTGCCGAATGGCAACGGTTGTACAACCCGGGATGCAATGTCCGATTACCTTGCTGTAAAAACTGTACCACAGTTTCTTCAAGAAGCCTACGGCGCTTCAAATAGTTCAGGATGGGACTGGGGTGATTTGAGGAATATAAATTATTTTCTCAAATATAATGTCAACCCTGCTGTACCCGCTGATGTTCGTGAAGATTACAATGGTATAGCAAAATTCTTTAGAGCTTATTTTTATTTTGAGAAAGTTAAGAGGTTTGGTAACGTCCCATGGATAGGAAAACCACTGGATGTTTCAGATACAACTATACTCTATGGTGGACGTGATCCTAGAACACTGGTTATGGACTCAGTGCTTGCTGATATAAATTATGCATGTAGTAATATCAAAGCAACCAGTGAACCCTCAAGAAGCCTTATAACAAAATATGTTGCCTATGCTCTCAAATCAAGAATATGTCTCTTTGAAGGTACCTTTAGAAAGTATCATACAGAACTTGGACTTGAGAATACTGCTAATTTCTGGCTTAATGAAGCTGTTACTGCTGCTGAAGCTGTGATGAATTCAGGAATTTATTCAATATATACAACAGGAGGTTCAACAAAAGCTTACAGGGCTCTATTTACAAGTACATCTGTCATAACATCTGAAGTGATGCTCGCGGCACTTATGGACCAGACACTTAATGAACTGCATGATGCAAACTGGTACTGGACAAGTGGTACCTATGGTGACAAGGCAAGTTTTATACGTTCGTTTATTAATACCTATCTTAAAATAGATGGAACCCCTTTCACTGATACACCAGGATGGGAAACAATGCTCTTCAAAGACGAAGTTAAAAATAGAGACCATAGGCTACAGCAAACAATAAGAATGGGTGATTACAAAAGAATTGTAGGTGGAGTTTATGTGCCTGCACCACCTGTTTTCTCATATACATTCACAGGATATCAGCCTATCAAGTGGACTCTTGATGACGAATACTACGATACCAGAGATCTTAACGTGAATGATGTACCTCTCTTCAGATATGCAGAAGTACTTCTGAATTATGCTGAAGCAAAAGCAGAATTAGGAACATTGACAGATGCTGACTGGGCTAATACAATTGGGAAACTCCGTGCACGTGCCGGAATAACTGGCGGACTTACAACAAAACCAACCGTAGTTGACACATACCTTCAGTCAACCTATTTTCCGGATATAAACGACCCGGTTATTCTGGAAATAAGAAGAGAACGCGGAATTGAGCTTTGCCTCGAAGGATTCAGGTTCCACGATATTCTCCGATGGAAAAGAGGTGAACTCATGAAAATGGAATGGAATGGCTTTTATGTTCCCGAACTTGTTACACCACTTGACCTGAATGAAGACGGCATTCTTGATGTGGCATTTTATCAGGGAACCAAACCCTCACCGGCAGTTCCCGGTGTTACCTATGTGGATGTCTCAGATAAACCAACTAATTCACAGAGACTTAAAAACAATACTTACGGAGAACTTACATGGATGAATAACTATCCGAGAGTGTGGGACGATAAAAGGTATTATTATCCTATCCCAACATCGGCTTTGATTACAAATCCTAATCTGGGTCAAAATCCGGGTTGGTAATAATTTTTATTTTACATTTATAATATGGTAACAATCCTGCTTATTTAATCTAAACAGGATTGTTACCTATTTATTAAAAGTGAAAAATGCCATGAAAAGAATACATAACTTAATTACTATTCTTCTTCTATCCTTTTTAACTGCTGCATTTGCTTATGGAAGCAGAAAGGATAAAAATAGCAACTCAGTTATAATCATTACTTATAACATTAGAATGAATACCCCCGCCGATGGAGAGAATGCATGGCCATTGAGAAAGGAAAAAGTATCAGGTCTGCTGCGGTTCCACAAAGCTGATATCTTTAATGTACAGGAAGCTCTTCCTGAACAGATGGATGATTTATCAGCATTCTTTCCTGATTTTGACCATGTTGGGGTCGGACGTGATGATGGTAAACGTGCAGGAGAGCATATGGCAATATTTTACCGGCGCGACAGGTTTCAAAAAATCGACGACGGAATGTTCTGGCTCAGTGAAACACCCGATCGCCCCGGACTTGGTTGGGATGCTGCATGCAATAGAACCGTAACATGGATAAAACTTAAAGATAATTTTACAGGGAAAACTTTTTATGTGTTTGATACACACTTCGACCATCGCGGGGTGAAAGCACGCGAGGAATCAGCAAAAATGATAATAACAAAAATTAAAGAAATAAACAGGGAAAACCTGCCTCTGATTCTAACAGGCGACCTTAACCTTGAAAAAAATACGCCCCCAGTCCAGCTGATACTTTCTTATCTTGACGATGCAATGGATGTAACACTTGCTCCACACTATGGTCCCATGGCTACAAGCGGCGGTTTTGAAGTAAAGGTGCTCCAGAGAAAAATTGATTATATATTTGTAAATAAGAAGATTACAGTTCTCAGACACGGCCATCTGTCTGATTCATTCGGACTTTTCTATCCTTCTGACCACCTTCCGGTTCTTGCTGAAGTCAGAATAAATTAAAGTGACTCTTTTCTGTCACTTCTAAATTTAAGCCACTAGTTCATCAATATCAGCTACCATTTTTGAATTAGTGGCCTATTTTTTTATTGTGGGCTTTTTTCGTCAGTAAGCTGGCAGGGTTTACCTGTTGAAGTTTTTATAGTGTTTTTTTTAACCTCATTTCTTAATCCTTATTCTTTTTAAGGTTATGCTCTTGATTATAGTATGTTGATGGACAGACAGAATAAATAGGATGGTCTCAATCCATACTCTTATTGACAATAAACTTTTAATCAGAAGAGGACTATATAATAAAATCTGAAGAGAATAGTATTAATTATTATTCATTCAGAAAATAGACTGTAACTATAGCATTAATGCTTAAAATGCAAAAAATTATTTATCAAAAAGATACATCCCCCCAATTTACTCTTATTATTTATTATTTTAGTCGAATATTGCTGAAAATATTTACATAATGAAAACTGACAGAAGAAACTTTACCCGGACTCTAACCCTGGCAGGTTTTTCTGCTTTCATACCCGGGGATCCGAAAATTAAAACAGAGCAGGAAAACACTCCGGTTTCAAAATCAGCTCTTAAAATAAGCCTTAATGCTTATTCTTTCAACAGCCTTCTTGCAGCAGGAAAGATGACAATAGATGACATGCTTGATTTTTGCGCTGAAACTGGTATTGACGGACTTGACATAACCGGATATTATTTTCCCGGCTATCCGGAAGTGCCATCTGACGATTACATTTTCCATGTAAAGAAAAAAGCTTTCAGACTCGGCATAGACCTTGGCTGCACAGGAGTGCGCAACGATTTTACATGGTCCGACCCGGCCAGAAGAGCTGAAGAAAAGAAACTGGTAAAGGACTGGATTGTTGTTGCCCAGAAACTGGGTGCCCCCGGTGTTAGAATTTTTGCAGGCACTCTTTCCAAAGAAAATTATCCCTGGGAGGAGAGAGCAAAATGGATTGCAGACGATATCCGCGAATGCGCAGAATTCGGAAAGAACCACGGCGTTATGCTTGCACTTCAAAACCACTGGGATTTTATTAAAACGGCTGATGAGGCAGAAAAAATGCTTAAACTTATTGACCACGACTGGGTGGGACTGATGCTTGATACCGGCAGTTACCGCTCGCAGAATCCTTATGCCGAGATTGAAGCTACTGCAAAATATGCTATAAGCTGGCAGATAAAAGAACTGGTTTATATTAATGGAAAACCTGAGAATGCAGATATTGACAGAATTATAAGAATAGTCAGGAAATGCGGTTATAGAGGTTATCTGCCTATCGAAACACTTGGTGAAGGAGATCCGTTCGAAAAAGTGAAGACGCTATATAGTAAGGTAAAAAAGGCCCTCGGATAAGTACCCTATAAGTTAAGGTCTGATGGCATTATTTAATTGGCAGAAAATTAATATACAAACTGTTATGTAAATGAAAAGTATTACAGTATTCTCAGGATTATTTCTCCTTTTAGCATCAGGGATATGTCAGCAGGGCGGGGATGTTAAGGGCAGGTTTTTTACCAACCCGATTTTTGAATCAGGCGCCGATCCATGGATAATTTATAAGGATGGATTTTATTATTATACAAACACATCGGGGAACAGACTTTTTATAAGAAAAGCAAGGAACCTTGATGAACTTAAAAATTCTGAACAAAAAACCATATGGACCCCTCCGCCCGGTACATCATATTCAAAAGAGATATGGGCTCCGGAATTGCATTTTATCGATGGTAAATGGTACATGTATTTTGCTGCTGATGACGGAAATAACTGGCATCATAGAATGTATGTGATTGAAAATTCATCTGCCGATCCAACAGAAGGGGAATGGATTTTTAAGGGAAAAGTTTCGGACCTATCTGATAAGTGGGCAATAGATGGCTCTGTATTCAAATATAACGGGAAACTCTACATGATATGGTCGGGCTGGGAAGGCGATGTGAACGGACAACAGAATATCTATATTGCAAGAATGAAAAATCCATGGACAATTGATAGTGAAAGAGTAATGATATCTTCTCCGGAGTATGATTGGGAAAAGGTTGGAGACCTGAATAATCCGGATGATGTACCTCATGTTAATGTAAATGAGGGTCCGGTTGCACTGGTAAATGGAAAGAAACTTTTTATTATTTATTCAGCAAGTGGGTGCTGGACAGATTCTTACTGCCTGGGCATGTTAACGTTTACCAGGAAAAGTGATCTTCTTGATCCGGCTTCATGGAAAAAGAATCCCTCACCTGTTTTCAGTTCAAAACCTGAATTCAATGTTTATGCTCCCGGACATAATTGCTTTTTCAAGTCTCCTGATGGTAAAGAAAACTGGATATTATATCATGCCAATTCTGCACCCGGGCAGGGATGTGGCAGATACCGTTCACCCAGAGCTCAGAAGTTTGTATTCAGGAAAGACGGAACGCCTTACTTTGGGAACCCGGTCAAACCCGGAATCCCTTTGCCTGTTCCTTCAGAAGGGGAAAAATAAAGTGTAATTGATTCGAATTCTGTTTTTTAAAAAAATAGTTAAAGGAACTTATGTTCCCTGAAGGCTTCATAAAACGGATAAAAACCCAGAAACACATTGATGCAGGTATGCTTCTGGAATCGCTCAGAAGTCCTTCACCGGTAAGTATACGAATTAATCCGGTGAAGTGGAACCAGGTTCCTGCTGATTCTACCCCTGTGCCATGGTGCAGCACCGGCTATTATATTTCTGAACGGCCATCCTTCACGGCCGACCCTCTCTTCCACGCAGGCTGCTATTACCCGCAGGAAGCCTCAGGCATGTTCCTCGAAGAAATCTTCCGGCAACTCTTTTCCGGTAAAAAAAATTTACGTGTTCTTGACCTCTGCGCAGCACCTGGAAGCAAGAGCACACACCTCTCAGCCCTTCTGGCTGATAACGGATGCCTCATAGCCAACGAGGTGATAAGAGCAAGAGTATCAGTACTTGCTGAAAACATAACGCGCTGGGGAATCCCAAACACAATTGTCACAAACAACGACCCTGCTGATTTCAGTAAACTGAAAGGTTATTTCGATTTTATCGTCGTTGATGCCCCCTGCTCGGGCGAGGGTATGTTCCGCGACCCGGAGGCAAGAAAGGAATGGTCGGAAAACAATGCCGCCCTCTGCAGCAAACGGCAAAAAAGAATCATCTCGGAAGTATGGCCCGCACTCAAAGAAAACGGTATCCTGATTTACAGCACATGTACATTCAATCCCGCTGAAAATGAAGAGAATATTAAATGGCTGATAGATAATACAATATCTGAATGTGTCAGAATAGATGTTTCCCGTTTCCCTCAAATAACCGAAATATCATATGAAGGCATAACCGGATATGGTTTTTATCCATATAAGTCGGAAGGCGACGGCTTCTTCATTTCGGTTGTCAGAAAAAAAGAGAGTTCAGACGTGGTAAAGTTCAGACGAAATAAAAAAGCCATTCCGGTTCCTGCCAAAATTCAAAAGACGGCTGAAAAAATAACCGGTATATCAGCTGAAAATATCTTTATGTTTAATCAGATAGTTTATCATACTCCCTTCTCAGCTGATGAGATGTCTTTTTTAAGCAGCATGTTGAAAGTGATCAGGCCAGGCACAGAGCTTTTCCGGGATATCGGAGGCGAAATTGTTCCCGAACATGGACTTGCTCTGTCGGTATTGCTTAATAAGGGAATTTATCCGGTGATTGAACTAAATTATCTTCAGGCTCTCAGTTATCTGAGAAAAGATAATATTGATGTACCCCTGCCTGGTAAGGGATGGTATACAGT
>JBASIK010000255.1:0-62537 GCA_049654745.1 Bacteroidales bacterium | reverse complement strand
AGCAGTTCTCTCATGAGAGAACTGCTTCAAACCCTAACCAAACTAACCTGACCTCTGACCCCTTGAATTAACCAAACAAATATTTTTATTGCTTTTTCACAATAGTTATATCCATAAATGAAATAATACACCTATCAGGGAATAAAAAAAATTAAGCTATAAACAGAAAAAAGAATAAAACTGCAGGCAGAAATTCATGTTTAAGATTTTCTTTTAAAAATTTAAGAGCGGCTGTTATCTGATTTTCAACTGTTTTATGACTTATTCCAAGCTCTTCTGATATTTCTTTAATGCTCAATCCCTCAAATCTGCTTTTAATAAATATCTCCCTTCGCCTGTCAGGCAACCTGTCAACTAGTTTCCTGATAAAATCGCAAACCGAATCATAGTCTATCTTATCAGTGGTACTAATATCGAGGTCCGAATAAATTTGTGAATTTAAATACTCTGCCAGATAAGTCTTTCTCCTGAAATACTTTTTAATAATGTTAAATGCAATAGTAAACAGGTACGACTTAAATGATAATTCATCTTTTAAGTCCTTTCTTTTTTCCCATATAATTGTGAAAACTTCCTGTACAATTTCTTCAGCTTCAGCCTCTGACCTCAAATATCCATTGGCGAACCGGAATAATCGTCCGCTGTACTCTTTAAATAATGTATTAAACGCCAGAATGTTTCCCTTTGAAAGGCTCCTTACAAGAAACTCTTCATTTTCTATATCTCTGAACTTTATCAAACTAATAAAATGTAAAGTTTTATTACAACTTTTCAAAGTTATAAAATAGTCACAAATGCAAGGATGGCCTAAAAAAATTTAAAGTGGTGAGTTATTATACTGAGTAATGTTGGTGTCTTAGTTTCTTTTCGAGGTTCTGCGGACTATTTTTTTAAAATAAAATCTTAATGACAATGCCTGAAGCATTTGACATATAAAAAATATCATAACAATTTATTACTCATCAATTAACCTTCAACAAGGAATCTACAACCATAAAAAAATATCAATGCATCAAGAAATTTAACATATAAAACTCACTCGGCTTTCACATTCCCGTTTCCGATAAGCACAAAAGGTGCCCAGTAAAGGGGTTGGGGGTATTTTTTCATAGTCTCTCTCTGGGCAAGTGATAAGGCTTCGCTGGCTGGATATGACTTGAGATTCCTGTAAAAAGCCGACATCAGGAATGATGTTGGATAATCTGCAACAGCCCAGAGGCTCACCACCACGGCCGGAGAGCCGGCAAAAAGAAAAGCACGACTCAGTCCGGTCATCTCATCACCACGCGTCACATTGCCAAGTCCAGTCTCACATGCACTAAGTGTAACAAGTTTCGCATTCAGATTCATCTCAAGAACCTCCCAGACATTGAGACGACCATCATCTTCATCAGTTGCAGGAAATAAAAGACAGGAATAGAGCGGCTGATTGTAGTTGTATGTCCCGTGTGTGGCAAGATGCAATATGCTGCAACTCCCTGCATTTCTCTTTACAAAAGTCTCGGTAGCATTCTTGCCGGTTGCAGACAGACTCTCGGAAAAAAGCGGCAGAATATTCTTCAGCTCATCCTCAGTTCCCGGCAGACCCGGCTTACCACCTATAGGCATGTCCGAAAGTGCAACTCCCAGAAACTTTGAACCTCCGGGGACTGGCCTCTCATTGCATACTGTATAAACACTTGCTGATGGAGAGTATGTAATATTATATTTATCAATAAGATACCTGTCATTACGGTCTTTCAATGCCTGAAACGGCAGAAAATGCAACGGACCGTTAGGTATAAACACTATATCCCTGAAACCTTCGAGATGCATCTCAACCGGATAAATAAGAAGATTGTAAAGTTCTTTAAGACTGTAGTTTGCTGCTTTATCATCATTTGAGCTTATTGATTTTCGCGCCAGCTCAATAAGCTCATAAAGCCTTCCATAGCTCGTTTTAACCTGAAAACCTTCCGTCCCTGACGGTTTTATCAGCCATATAGAAAGACCATCTTCACTCAGCCAGTATGATACAAGTGCCGTTTTTTCATTTAGTTCTGATTGTACATCCTCAATAGTAACAGGCTCAGCAGCTATAACTTCAGCATATGCCGGATTATTCAGTTTAAGCATCCGGAGTAATTCTTCATATTCCGTTTGCACACGTGTCAGTTCCTCCATTACTTTTGGCATCTCAGAAGCTCTTCCTGCAGTGCTTCCCTGAAATTCTGCGTCGCTTCTCTGGAGCAACCTGTAGAGATTCTGAAGTTCAAGCCTTTTCTCCTGCTCACGAGTGACAAGGTCTCCCGGAAGTGCACCACGGAAGTCAATCTTCTTACCTGCAAGAATATCGTAGAAAGCTCTTGCTCTTGCCTGTTCCGAAATCCTGAAAGCCTCATCAGGCATCCTGTTTTTCATAAGAAGCCTTATAAGCCTGTCATATACTTCTCTCTTGTTTTCAAGAAAAATACTGCGGAATTCGTCAACTGTAAGGTTCCCTCTTATCTTTTCAATAATATCAATCGCATTACGGTATGCCATAACGGCTCTCGCATCATCGCCTGAATTTTCATAAACTCGACCCGTTTCGAACCATGCCCTCCACTTTATATCAGGAAACTCTGACAAACGCGATGCAGAATCAATCACAGCAAGTGCCATTGAATAATTACCCGCATCATTAAAGATTTTACCTTTAAGCAGATATGTATTTGACAGACCCTGCCTGTTACCCATAGAGTGAAAGGCTGACCCTGCTATACTGAGGTAATAAAAAGCACTGTCGGGTTTCCCGGCGTTTATCAATAGTTCTGCCATGCGAAGTGATGTTATCGCGTTACCTGTAACTGAACCTTCGGATGAATAATAACGGCTCGCACCTGCAACATCACCCAGCCTCATCCCTATCGAAGCATCCAGACTGCCTGCCATGATGCCGATTGTATCCCTCTGTTCCCTTGCCTGCCGGTAATACTGCCCGGCATGCCTGTAGTCGCCCAGTTCACTATAGATATCTCCCATGCCCACAGTCGCCCAGATTATCTGAGCAGCAATTCTGGTTTTTTTAGCCTCTTCAAGTGCCTTTTCCTGGTACCTTAATGCCTTCTCATAATCTCCGGTACCCGACGCAATTGTTGCCATCAGATGATAATGCCGTGCAGTTCCCACCCCGAGCCTTTCAGCCAGCTTTAGAGAATTCTCAGCAAAGCGGGATGCAGTAATCAAATCTCCCTGATCAGAGTATACCGAAGTAAGTGTCAGATAGGCTTCCATTTCCCCCCTCGTCTCTCCTGCCTGCCTGAATATAGTGAGAGCTCTGTCGGTATATTTTAATGAAGTCTCCGTCTTCCCCATCACCGCATATAATTGACCCAGAGCCAGATAGTTGTCAGCTATTGTAAGCCTGTTCTCATTTTTCAGGCTCTGGTTCATCCCTTCACTTAATTCAAGAGCTCTTTCAAGCGATGATATACCGTTATAATATTGTCCCATGTAGATATAGATCTTACCCCTGTGCCTGTAATCTTCAATACGGCCGAGAAGGTAACCTGCTGCAGAATCGAGTTTCATTGCCCTCTCCACATATTCCAGTGCATCTGAGTATTTGCCTGTCATTTCATAACAGTTCGCCACTTTGCGGCACACCGAGGCTTCCATCTGAAGGTTGCGGTATATCCCCAGCTTCTGGCTCGCTTCGAGCATCTTTTCATAATGAACAACTGCCTCGTCATACCTGTGCCTGTTGAAAAGGTCATCACCTGTATTCTGTTCACGTGTCACAAGTATTGAAGGAGTAAGACATGAAAACAGCAGAATGCAGAAAATGAGAAGTAAAGTGAATAAGAGCGTCGCCCTTTTTCGAAACATTATAATGAAAAACTCAGAAAACATACTGTACCATAACAATGTAAAGTGGATCGGCTGCTGTATTTTTACCTTTTATGGGTATTGTCACCGATTCGCCGAGTCTGAACCGCCTTACCTGAAAAACAAGTCCCGGCCTGTACGAAGCCGACCATGTTAGAGACAAAAGTGCTGAATAGTGTCCGTTCACAGTTCCCTTATCCTTGTGCTGATACGTAAGCTCATTCGAAAAAACTATCCATTCATTAAGATGGAGATTGGCTCCCAGCGACAGGTTGAGCACTTCACCGGGCTGAAATTCTATTTCACGTATATCAGTAATTTCAAACTTTTTTCTTCCTGTAAAACTATAAGTATAGTTCAACCCAAAGGTAAATGAATAGGGATAAAAGATGGTTCGAGCGAACAAACCGCCTCCAATTGCATATGTTCCGCTTCCTACAGGCAGATCATATTGCTCGGCACTGCGAATGTCAGTAGGATTCTTTTCGCCTGTAGGGATTGCAAGGTTGATATTTCCTGTAACAGATACCCTGTAACTTGTTTCAGGAAAAATCTGATATCTGATTTTCACATAAGTATCACCTATTCCGGTTCCTTTTTGTCGTGTTACAACTGTTTTTGCCGTGTTTGTAGCTGCAATAAATTCTGTCTTCTGGCTTTCCTGCCTTGAATTCATATATTCAGTCGAAAGCTCTAGTTCCATCCTGTCGGAGATACCATACTGAAAAGTCAGATTATATACCGATTTTGTACCCCATATATTGGAAGGATAATACTCTTTTATACCATCATCAGTAAAATACTTATCGGCAACCCGGTAATTGGTAAGGATGCCTGATCTGATAAATCCCTTTTTAAGTGTTACAGGTTCTGTTACTATTGTTTGTTGTTTTATCTCTGCCGGGGTAAGCTGTTTTTCAACCTGGCCTGAGCAGATAAACGGAGCAAAAAACATTGCAGAAGCTGATAGGTATTTCAGTATGTGAGTATATTTTACCATTTATCTAAAGAATGGAAAATTACTGAACCGTATGGTCGTAAATAAGTAAAAAGGAGCATCGCTGTTCTTTCCTGCAACCGGGAACCCCGCATTCTGACATACTGTAAGAGATGGTGAAATCTGGAGTTCAAAGCATGGTTCTATCATTATAAGTTCTGTTTCTCTGTTTTTATATTTATTCCCCCAGTATTCGGTCCAGCCCCCTGTTGTTTTCTCTCTGCTCACATTCACGAAAATGTCGAACCACCCGGTTGCCTGGTAATGAACAGCAAGGTCGGCGAACCATGCATCACTGAGCAGATATTTATAGGACTGGTCATAATATATAAATGTCTTCTCCACCAAGTTCTCCTCCCATCTTATACTTGTACCTTCCCTTGCTGGTGTTCGGAAAGTGAGGCCTGCCTGCAATGAAAGCTTCCTGAAAGTAAATTTCACCTGTGAAGCCAGCAGGTAAACCGGTACGCCGAATCCGTTTGTATAATTGTACTTGTAATTTACCGTATATGAGTCTGCCGCTGTAATGTTGGTGATTCTGTGTTCAGGCTTCTCCTGTTTATATTCTGCCGATGGAACATATATTCCGCCTTTCGCACTCAGGTCGAACCATTTGTATTTCATTGGCAATCTGACTGTTGCATTAAAAAGTATATCGCTGAAGCCTTTTATCTCTTTCAACTGGTTTACTGTCACTCTTTCGGCTGAGGTAAGCGATACTGAAGTATAGGTCACAGACTCTGAACGCACTCCATGTCTTATATAGCTTGTTTCTGCCCCCAGCTCAACAAAGTCGAGCAATCCGTATCTTATATCGGCAAAATAATAATGGTAAACCGAACCCGTACCGCTGGTGCGAAGCTGGACAGGATTGCCATCATTATCGAATTTTCTGCCTTTTACAGCAAATTTATAACCTGCATCAGCTTTCAACTGACCCCTGTAAAGTGTAAGAGGTCTCATATTATAAGGCATGGTTAGAAGTGTATATTTGTCCCTTTCCTGTCTGGGTAATTGGCCGTAAGTCTCAAGTGCTGCTGAGAAAATCAGCAGTATCACTGCTACTAATATGTTTCTGGTTCTGTTCATTTAAACAATGCCTTATTCAATCGGTAACACATATTTAACAAGTCCTTTACTCTTGAGGCCTATCCAGAGGTTACCAAATTTATCTTCTCCGATGCAGGTGACGCTATTTTCAGGTAAGCCATTATACTCTCTGAAAGAGCGAGGCACTACACCATCGTACTTAATTAATCCGTTCCTTGATGTTGCAAACCAGATATGACCACGGCGGTCCTCAAAAATATCCCTTATCCTGACACTGTCACTTCCGGTCATTAAATTAACTTTATGCAATGTGCCACCGGTATCGAACCATACAACATTCTTCCCTGCTTCAGTACCAACCCAGAGTCGCTGCCTGCTGTCAAACTTAAGCGATGTTATGAGGTCATCGGGCAACCCATCGGTTTTCTTAATGTATGAATATACGTTGTTCTGCCATTTTACAAGCCCGTTTTCTGTACCAATATAGATTGCTCCGGAAGTTCCTTCTTCAATTGCTCTTACTCTCTCGTAGCCGGCAATAATATTATTGGTGTATCCCGTTCCGGTATTTACATAAAATCCCTTATCTCTTGTTCCAATCCAGATCCAGCCGTTTTTTGCCACCTTTACTGCTGTTACATCCATGGTGTTAACAGGATCCACATAAGAAGTCCATACACCCTCAGCAGAAAGAACAGAAACCCCATCGAGAGTACCAAATATTATGTTGCCATCAGCAGAAACAGTAAGGCAGTTTACGATATCATTAATCAAAGGGGATGTGGTTGAGCGGTATACATGCCATGACTGGTAATCGTATTTTGCTATTCCGTACCCCGGGAAGGAGACCCAGAGGTTGCCCTTTCTATCGAGGCTGATGTCTCCTACGCTGTTCGACGGAAGACCGTCTTTTATGGTGTAAAGAGTCCATGTACCTGCTGTGTCGGGATCAAAAAGCTCGTAATCGTTTCTTTCGCATGAGGAAAATATCAGCAGAAACAGCAGTAAAGTATATATTATTAAGCTGAATCCCTTGAACATAATAACAGCCCGATTTTATATATCAAACGTAAAATCTGCTTAATTCTATATACAAAAATCAGACCTTTTTAAATATATAAAGCAGAAAATGAACCTTTACATCCATGATAATGATTCAAAGGCTTCTCTTAATATCATGATTATTCTTTTTCCGGTAGCTGTTCCATATATAAAAAACCGGAATACCAAGTATAACAATTCCCAGACCGGGGAAGGTATAGCCAGGCTTGAAAATCAAAAGGAT
Organism: Bacteroidales bacterium; assembly: GCA_049654745.1. GTDB lineage: Bacteria > Bacteroidota > Bacteroidia > Bacteroidales > VadinHA17 > LD21. The sequence continues at coordinate 55,356 of JBASIK010000255.1, read as the reverse complement.
AATCATGATTACCACGGTTGTAAGAATATATAGTGCTGGAACAACCGGATATCCGAATGCTTTGTAAGGTCTGGGGATGTCGGGCCTTTTCTTTCGGAGTATGAATATTGAAAGGATTGTAAGGGCAAAGAAAAGTAGCACAGCAAAGATGACATAATCGAGAAGCTGGCTGTAAGTACCAGAAAGGCAAAGAAGTATTGACCAGAGGCCCTGAACGGCAATTGCAAAACCTGGTACACCCCTGCTGTTGAGTTCTCCCACCCTTTTGAAAAAAAGGCCGTCGCGTGCCATCGCATAATAAACTCTTGCGCCTGAAATAACCAGTCCGTTATTACAACCGAATGTACTTATCATAATAAAAACAGCCATAATAATAGCTGCATAATCACCTACCACAACGCTCATAGCCGATGTGGCCACACGATCGTCAGTCGCAAACTGTATCCCTCTTTCCAGTACCGTCATACCCTCAGGCGTTCCACGCACAGGTAAAAATTTTATATAGACTAAATTTGCCAGAATATATAGCACAGAGACTATAAGCGTCCCGAATAACAGGCTCAGTGGCACCACTTTACGTGGATTTATCACCTCACCCGAGATAAATGTTATATTATACCATGCATCGGATGCAAAAAGTGACCCTACCAGAGCCATTCCGACTGCCGCTACCAGCATTAAGCCCGATATTGGTATATTCTCATTGTCAGGTCCCGTTCTTGATGCATCCCAGAAAATTTCCCTGTTGATGTTCCAGGCTTCTGCCCCTCTTGAAATAAGAATTCCGAGAATTATAAACCCCAGAAGAACTATAACTTTTGTTGACGAAAAAATATTCTGAACTGTTTTGCCTGTGACGATACCCCTTGTATTCATCCAGGTTAAAAACAGTATCGAAGCCATTGCCACAATCTGGGTGGTGTTCACTTTCAGCGGGCCAATGCTGAAGAGAATGTTTTTTTCGGAAATCCATGGAATCAGCACACCTGAAAATTTGGCGAAACCAACAGCCACGGCTGCAATTGAACCACATTGTATCACAAGAAATGTTGTCCATCCGAAAAGAAATCCCACAAGGGGATGGTATGCCTCTTTCAGAAAAACGTATTGCCCTCCTACATTTGGCATCATTGCAGCAAGTTCGCCATAACTGATTGCTCCAATAATTGTTATGATTCCTGTAATAAGCCACACCATCAGCAGCCAGCCAGGCGAACCCACATTACGGGCGATGTCGGCACTTACAATAAAAATTCCGGATCCTATCATCGACCCGGAAACAAACATAACTCCGTCAAAAAGATTTACGCGTTTTCTGAAACTTGTCTCTTCCTGAATCATAAATAACTATTATGAATGAGCAAAAATAAACAAACAATTGAAATAACTTTAATTACTACTTTTTCAAGATTATCTAAATACTTAGTTAAAAATCTGAAACTTTTCAGGTGCTGTTGTTGCCGGAGATCTGATCAAGGTAAAGGTCTCGCAATTCTTTTATTTTCAATAGTTTTTCTCCTCTTTTGTTTTCGATATATACACCACCGTAGTAATAGCATGCAAATCCCCCTGAAGCTACTGCCCACGAAATAACATCCATGAAATCGAATCTGAATGTTTCTTCTTTTTTAATCTGCCATGCCATAGCAGCAATTGCTCCTCCGACAAAATTGTCGCCACACCCGGTTGTATCGCCCCTCAGCCATGGTTTTTTTACTATGTCATCCTTAACTTTTTCTGAAACAGGCAGTTTCAGTAATCCCGTTTCGGAAAATATACCACCACTTGAATATGCATAGAAATCATTGGCTCCATCAGTGATAATAAAGGCCGTCGATTTGCTGTCAATAAAATAGCTTGCGGCATCATCAAGATTATATTTACCGCTTATCCTTAACGCTTCGTCTCTGCCCATTATTAGAAGGTCTATAAACTTCAGGCTTTCAGGTGTGTTTCCGAGTGGCCATGGTTTGCCCGGATTCTCCTTTTCATTACGGAAATCAAAAACTGTATTTACTACAGTTATGCAGTTGTTCCTCTTTGACTTTTCAAGCAATACAGTAAGGTTATCGTGGATCTGAGGAACAAGGGCGGTTCCGCCAAAAAAGACAATATCAGAAGAATAAAAATTGGCTTCAAGATATTCAGGTTTATAATCCCATGCTGCACCAATGTTATTGACGAAGGTCCTTTCACCAAGTCCTCTGTTATAGGAGGGATCAGAAAAAACATCGGTAAAAGGTGCTGGCTTGTCGCTTACAATTATAAAATTTGTGGTATCCAATGGTGTTTGCTTAAGAAGATCATAAATAAGCATGGCAGTATTGTCGCTACCGGTGCCACCATAAAATTTTACCTCGTAGCATGGCTCGGTAAGAAGCTGTGCTGCATGTATCAATGGGACTATGCCGTTGCCTCCTATGTTAGATGTTTCAGGTTCCTGATCTTCTGTAATCTCTGCAATTATATCAGCATAACGGGCTGAGGCAAATTTTTCGAGCTCTTCTGTAAACACAAGCTTGCCAGGACTTAACCCGCCGTCGCCAGGATTCACTGAACAATATTTCTTAAACTGCGGCGATTCAAAATTTATGTCGGTATAAAGGAAATCAGCAAGGGCACAACCTGTACCAGAAATGATAATCTTATCCATTCCCGTTTTCCTCCGCATATTTCAGTGAGATTCAGAATTTATGACAGAGATTTTCTATCTTTAATCCTGAAGCATGACATCAAAAGTAAAAAAATCTTTTTTTAACACTTAATTTTAATATATATGTTAAGAAAGCCGGCCCTGATATTAATCTTATTAATAACTACAGCATGCTCATGTAAAAAAAACATAGAATATCTGGTTCAGGTATTTGTCTCTTCAACCGGCGGCGAAAGGCTTACACAAAAGAGTGATCTGAAATTTTCAAAAGCTACCATAAATATTTCTCCTGATATCACGGTTAATGAGGAAATTAAGTTTCAGAAAATAGATGGTTTTGGGGCATCATTCAATGAAGCCGGGATGATCTGTCTTAATTCACTGCAACCTTCTTCAGCTGATTCCGTTATGAAGAACCTCTTCGATCCAGATTGCGGAGCAGGTTTCAGCCTGATGAAGGCACCCCTCGCAGCCTGCGATTTTTCCTCAGCCGGACCCTGGTATTCATTCAATGATGTTCCGGATGATACATTGATGCAGAATTTTTCGATAAACAGGGATTTGCAGCCAGATGGTATAATCCCCTATATTAAAATGGCTATGAAATATGGGAATTTCAAAATTCACTCAACTATGGATTTTCCACCCGACTGGATGCTTTTCAGCCTTAAAAACGGAGAAAAACATGTGAAACCCGAATATTACAGAGCCCTCGCCAGATATTTTGTAAAGTATATCAAAGCTTATGAATCACAAGGCATTTCAATCGATTTTCTCAGCCCATTCAATGAGCCTGATAATAGCTGGTATACTAATGTATCCTATGAAGAAATCAGCAAAATGATAAAATATCATATCGCTCCCCTATTTAAGGAATCAGAAATAAAGACAAAAATTCAATTTGGCGAAACCTGTAACCGTTCTGATGGCCTGAAAAAACTTATTCCATTTCTTGAAGATAAAGATTTAATAAAAATTATCAGTACCATAAACGTACATGGGTATGACTGGAACAATTTTATGGCTATCAATTCCCTTCACTGCAAGTTTCCTGAAGTACCTGTCTGGATGACGGAAGTATGCTATGCAATTGAGAGTAATATACCTCCAGGCGGTCCGCAAAGTGTTCCCGTTTACGATTTTAATGATATTTTCTTCTGGGCAGATATGATTATGAATGATCTTAAGAGCGGAGTTTCAGCATGGATTTACTGGAACATGGTACTTGATGAAAAGGGAGGACCGTGGCTCATAGCCCCGGAACACGGAAATCCTGATAATAACAACCAGCACCCTGTGGTAATCATTAACAGGAAAAGCGGTGAAATAACCTACACAGGACTATTTTACGGGCTGGCTCATTTCAGCAGGTTTGTTCGACCGGGATCATTCAGAATTGAATCTTCGGGTGAACAGGAAAATCTTAATTTTTGTGCTTTTCAGAACACAAATGGTAAAATTGTCCTTAACGTGCTTAACAGGGGAAATGAAAGGAAAGTGAGAATAAAATGGAAAAATTTAATGATTGAAAATAATCTCCCGGCATTTTCTCTCACAACCTTCATCTGGAAAAACCGTTAATCAAATTTTCCACCCGCCACCCAACAGAAAAATTCTGAGTTAAATAAGTTTAATATTTGTTAATTCTTGTATAACATACCATTCTCAAACTGTATCTTTATTCTTTAATATAAAATAATACATTCAACAAGTAAAATACCAGGAAATCGATGTGAAATAAAATCAAAAACAATGATAGAAAATAATCATGTATTCTTTCTTGTGGCTATAAATCTATTATTAATCAGAAATTTATAAAATTAATTAAACATGAAAAGAATTATTTTGATACTTCCGGTTTTAATTCTTTGTGCAAGCTTAAATGCCCAGAAGTTTACCGGACTGGCTAAAACCCCTCCTATGGGATGGAACAGCTGGAACAAGTTTCACTGTGATGTCAGTGAGGAGCTTATTATGAAGATGGCAGATGCCATGGTTGCCAGCGGCATGAAAGATGCAGGTTATGAATATATCATAATCGACGATTGCTGGCAGGTTTCGCGTGATGAAAACGGTGAGATAGTTGTTGACCCCCAAAGATTTCCTCATGGTATGAAGTATCTTGCCGACTACATTCATTCAAAAGGGCTCAAATTTGGAATCTATTCATCGGCGGGAACGGTGACATGCCAGAGGCGTCCAGGGTCAAGGGGTTATGAGTTTCAGGATGCCCGAACCTATGCATTTTGGGGTGTTGATTATCTAAAATATGACTGGTGCGGTAGTAGTACCCAGAATGCCCGTGCATCATATACACTTATGAGGGACGCGCTTTACAAAGCAGGGCGTCCAATAGTTTTCAGTATTTGCGAATGGGGTTCCAATAATCCCTGGGAATGGGGAGCTGAAGTGGGTCATCTGTGGAGAACCACCGGTGACATCAGTGACAACTGGAACAGCATGATAAGTATTTTCGAGAGGCAGAAAGACCTCGCCCGTTATGCCGGACCCGATGGATGGAACGACCCCGACATGCTTGAGGTGGGAAACGGCGGAATGACTAATGAGGAATATAAAACACATTTCTCACTTTGGTGTATGCTGGCAGCCCCTCTCATTGCAGGAAATGATCTTTCAACCATGACGCCTGAAACAAAAGCCATACTCATGAATAAGGAAATGATTGCCGTAAATCAGGATACACTTGGCTTTCAGGCTACATGTTACCGCGACGACTACGGCTATCAGATCTGGGTTAAACCTCTGGCAAACAATGAAAAGGCTGTGTGCCTTCTAAACAGGAGTGATGAAAAAAAGATTGTTCTGGTCAATTTTGAGGAACTCGCCCGTATCAGAACCATGACCCGCAGGTTCAGGCCGCCCACAGCCTCTCCAACATCCGGAGGATTTCCCGGGGCAGGAGCAGTATCACCCGGAGCGGCTGCAGGCGGAGCGCAGAGAACGGGTGCACCTTCACAACCAGCAACAGCTGCACAGGCAGCACCACCTGCAGGATTCGGTGGACAGAGACCACCACAGTTAACTCTCGCAGACTACCGCATAAGGGACCTATGGGAACATAAGGATCTGACACTCAAAGAAACATCAGTATATATCGAACTTCCACCTCATTCGGTGAAAGTGTACAGGTTTGTAAGAAAATAGACTCAAGCTAAATAAGGCTCTTTTAATCAGTTATCCATTGCAACCTCTTTGCCGGTAAGCCTAATTCTGCCGGTCAACACCTGCGTAAACTGCGGGTCGAGGTAGCCTTTGAATCCGGGCTGTTTACCACCTACAGCTATGGTGAAATAGCCGGGTTCAATTACCCTTTTGTTTTTATTATTGATAATTGAAAACTGCCTCGGTTCAAGAGTAAACTCAACCACCTTACTTTCTCCTGGCTGAAGGGTAATCCTTTTGAAGCCTTCCAGCTGCCTTACTGGACGTGGTGTCGAAGCCTTTTCGTCGGTGAGGTAAAGCTGCACAACCTCATCACCTGTCATTTTGCCTGTGTTTTTTACTGTAACTTTTACCTTAACAGGTTCACCGGCTTTAGCGCTCTCAGGCAAAACAAGGTCACTGTATGCGAATGTTGTATAGCTGAGGCCGTATCCAAATGGGTAAAGTGGTTCTCCTGTAAAATACCGGTATGTTCTTCCCTTCATGTTGTAGTCTTCAAATGGAGGAAGCTGGTTTACCGACTTATAATATGTAACAGGAAGTCTACCTGCAGGATTATAGTCGCCGAAAAGTACGTCGGCCACAGCATTTCCTCCCTGCTGGCCGCCATATCCTGCCTGAAGTATTGCGGCTGCTTTCTCCTGTTCCCTGTTCACCGATACAGGTCCGCCACATGTAAGAACAACAATTACAGGTTTCCCTGTAGCTGCAACAGCTTCAAAAAGCCTTTCCTGCGTTGAAGGAAGATCCAGAGAGGTCCGGTCACCACCCTTGAAACCTTCAATCTCAATTCTCATCTCCTCACCCTCAAGCCTCTGTGAGAGTCCCAGAACAAGAATCGTAACATCAGCTTCACGTGCAGCAGCTACTGCTCTTTCAAGCATATTCCTGCGCGGCGGAGCCCATAGAAGCTTCATGTCAGCATCTCCGCTGTAATTCTTGTAAACAACTTCTACCCTGTATCTCTTACCTGCTTCAAGATCTACTGAATACTCCTGATGAAATGCATGATGTTCATTCCTGAAGGTTATAATCCTTTTGCCTTCAAAATAGATTTCATAATACGATGACCCCCAGCTCCCAAGAGCATAGGTTCCCGATTCAGGGGGCACAAGGTATGTGGTCCATTTTACTGCAAAATCATCGTCGGGAAGGTCAGCTCTGGGAGAGAGATGTTCCCAGTAAAAATTTATATTGTCATCAACCCTTGTGAATGCCGGCTCACCCTTCATATCCCTGTTGTTATAATATTCCCCCAGAACACCCTGCTTTCCATCGGGTGTCTGAAGATACCTCGAAGGAATAACGGTAAGGTTATGAATGCCTTCAGCAAGGTCGCACCCTTCTTCGTAAATAACCCTGGTTGCCGGTTCAACCTTATTCTTAATTCCTTTCAATACTGTAACAGGATCCTTCGGAATACCATTATAATTACCTATTAGTGATTCGAAATTATCAGCATTTGGTCCAATAACAGCTATCGTTTTCAGATTTTTGTCAAGAGGCAGAATATTATTGCTGTTTTTCAGCAGTACAATCGATTTCTGTGCTGCAATCCTTGCAAGAGTGTTGTTATAGTCGGAGCAGTTTACGAAAAAAGGTATCTGTGCATAAGGCACCATATAGTCAGGGTCGAACATTCCGAGTTTAAATCTTGCCGTAAAGATTCTTTTAACAGCCACATCTATCTCACTTTCAGTTATCAGCCCTCTTTTATGTGCCTCCAGAAGGTTATTATAGTCATTTCCGCATTCAATATCGGTACCTGCTTTTACTGCCTGTGCAGCTGCCTCAGCAGCATCTTTTGCATAGCCCTGAAATCTGTAGAAATTGGATATAGCACCGCAATCTGACACTACATATCCTTTAAATCCCCATTCATTTCGAAGAATGTTGAACAGAACAGGATTTGCGCAGCACGGATGGTCTCTGAACATATTGTATGCTCCCATTACCGAATAAGAACCTCCCTCAACTATGAGGGTGCGGAATGCGGGCAGGTAAGTTTCGCGTAAATCGATTTCACTCACTTTTGCATTGAATGAGTGGCGCAAAGGCTCAGGGCCTGAGTGAACAGCATAATGTTTTGCAGTAGCAACTGTCTTCAGGTATTTCGGGTCATCACCCTGCATGCCTCTGACAAACTGCAAACCAAGCCTGCCGGTAAGATAAGGGTCCTCACCATATGTTTCATGTCCTCTTCCCCATCGCGGATCGCGGTAAATATTTATATTAGGCGACCAGAAAGTTAGCCCCTGGTATATACCTCTCTTGCCACGCCGCTGAAATTCATGATACTTGGCACGGGCTTCATCCGAAATGGCAGTTGCAACATTGTATATCAAACCTTCATCCCACGAATTGGCAATAGTTATCGACTGCGGAAATACAGTAGCATATCCTGCCCTTGCAACACCATGCAGAGCTTCATTCCACCAGTTGTATGCAGGAACACCAAGACGCGGTATAGAACTGGCAGTATGTACAAGCTGGCCTACCTTTTCTTGAAGCGTCATCCTCGAAACAAGGTCGTTTATACGTTCTTCAATACTCAGCGAAGGATTCCGGAAAGGAAAATCTGTCCTCTCCTGCTGCCCGTTCAATACATTTGCAAAGAACGGAAACAGAAACACCAGGCATGTAAATAAAATCTTTTTCATAAGTCAAAAATTGAATTAGAAATAAAAATAATGAAAAATTATTTCTTTTTCTTTTCATTACTTATGGACCTGCCGTCACCAGCAGATTCCAGTTTGTTTTTAGCCTCTCGCTGAACACCTCATCCCATATCTGCTTATATTTTTCATCGTTATAAATCACGGAAGCAGTGCGTATAATCAGCCCCAGGTTGTTTTCAGTCTGTTCCCATTCACCTATTTCATCCCATGGCCACTTTTCTTCCATTCCAATAAATGGGATTAGAAAATCCAGTGCAGTTCGTATTGAAGCATCCTTGCTGTTTTTATAGGAGAAAATGTCTACTCCCGCTTTCATTCCTATAGTTCCGGCATCAAAGAAATTTTTAAGATTAGAAACGGAATATCCGAAAGCTTTTGTCCGTATTAATTCTTCAGGCTGCCTTCCATCGGCTTCAATCATAGGCTCAATGCGTCGTCGGGGAATTTCGGATATTTTTTTCACCACATATTCATCATTACCCAGAAACCTTGCTATACTGCTGACTATAATATCATATGACACAGCATGGTTATTACGGGTATTATCTTCATCATGACCATTGGTGCTTGTTGTAAGCCACACAAACAAATCGGAAAACCATTTTTTTATTTCCTCAAAATCATTATCGTTCAACTCACCCGAAAGCTTTAAAAGAGAAATTGCATCAACAAGTGAATATACCCCTCTGAAATCTATAATTCCAATTCCTCTTCCTGTAGTGATCCCTGGAATTCCCTGTGCAAACTGAAGGTTTGGATTCATTCTGGTTTCAGGCTCAAGAAACCATACTTTCAGTAGATAAACTGCTCTTCTGGCATATTTCCTGTCTCCAGTGAAAAACCAGGCAAGTGAAAGGTTTCGGGTTGCATCAAACATGTTACCGAGTTGCTGTCGATCGACTCCACTCTGAGGATTTCTGACCCCATCCCGCCTTATGTAGGGGAGCCCGTCTGGCTTTGTGGTGTCAGGCCACCAGTATGGACCATAACTCATATAATCGTGTTTGGTGCCCCCCGGGGGTACCACATCCTTAAAAGTAACAGACCACGGACCCCGAGTCATTTCCCTTTCAGCATCAGCAACAAGCTTTCTGTATGCCATATATAACGCAGACGAACTATCCTTAACCTCTTTTCTCACCTGCTTCATATAGTCATAATCCCATCCACAGAATCGTATAGCTTCATCTAACTCCTTACAGGATGTTGAAACCAATATTATAGCCAGAAAATTAAAAGCCAGTAGTTTTTTCATTTTTCCCGTTTTAAAAATTCCTGAAATATGCAAAAAAATTAAAAAAATGTATTATCTATCGCATGAGCATATAACAGGTGGTACTAAAGACTGTCCAAGATTCATCGTCATAATCCTGTTTTTTCTTGCTTCAAAGCATCCGGAACAGGATGAAAAAATATTCAGATCCCACGTATCGGCAAAGACTCTGCCTGCGCCCAGTTTAATACCATATTCAAGTACTTTCTCGAGTGATTTCACCGAAGGCGGTTGGAAATATCCTTCTTCAGCCAGCAGGTCCATTATTCCGTTTCCACCCCTCACCGGTATCACTGTACAGCATTCAACACCACTTCTGAAAGCAAATTCAAGGGATTTCTCTGCCCAGTAAACGCCCTCTTCTTCGGTCATAAAAGGAGGACGGAGCAGTATGAATGCTCTTGTTCTTATTCCATGTCCGGAAAGAAATTTTACTGCTTTGCTGAAATCACTGAGTGACATTTTTTTATTGAGCGCCCTGAGAACTGGTTCACATACAGTTTCCAGTCCAATTGCCACCTCGAGTCCGGGTTTTAATAAATCGCTGAAATACAAACTGCTATTTCCAATGAATTGCGGATGACTTTCAACAATCACGCTATCAAGATTTTCTACAAGAGATGCAATTGCCGGATAATCTCCGGGAGGAATTGCCTGTGGGTCAAAGAAACTGCCGCTGTTATAAAGTTTAAGTTGTCGTATATCGGGCATTTGCTCCAGAGCCAATTTTACCTGAAAAGGTATTGCACCTTCCGGGACACTTTCCGTGAGAGTGTTTTTCCAGAGGTCGCACATCAGGCATTTATAAGGACATTCCCTGTTGGTAAGCAAAACAACACCCGTGAGAACAGTTTCCCCTGAAGAAGCCCTTTCGGTTTCAGTAAACCATCCGTAAGGTTTATACGGATCAACCCTGTTTCTTTCTCCCCGCAAGGAAATTATCCTTCTTAAAGGAATATTTCTCTCCGGAATATTCATTCATAAAATGAATAGAAAGCCTTGCGGTACTCAATCTCCCTTGCAGGAAAATGTTTCGAAAATCCTTCCGGTGAAATTGCCCCATGCTGAAAACGCCTCTTTGTGAATACTGGCATCTCCATTCCGGTTATCAATTTTACGCCTTCTGAAACAATCTTCCCTTTTAGCTCATAGAGTTTATTATGGTCGTAACCGGTAAGTTCTATGAATGGAATCCCTTCAGAAACTTCGATGACATTTGGCAGGGTATACGGGCTGAATATTTCAAATCCAAGAATGTCTCCAGGCGCATACGACCTCATATATCCACGGCTCAATCCTCCAGTATAGGTAAGTGAATGTTTTATTGAATCAACTCCCCACCCCTCATGATAAAGCATCAGGTTGTTCAGCACGCTTTTTATTGTAAGCTCCGGATTTTCTTCGATAGGATAATCTTTCAGGTTTTCATCCCCTCCGTCTCCGTCGATAATGAATTTCCACTCCGGATATCTGTTGCGAATTGCTTTCAAAAGAGCTAAATTCATAGTTGCCATCTGGACGTCAAGAGGTTTATAATCTTCCACTATTTTCACAGCCTCCTTCCAGTCGAGTGAAGAAGCTTCAACCTCCAGTGGTTCCAGAAAGAACTCAAGGTTAAGTTTTTCAAGAAACTGCCTTGCCTGCATCAGATCGTCACCGCCTCCGTCAACCGAAAGTGTGAAGGCTTTCAGTCTCGAAGGACTCTGCCCGAGCTCAAGTAGAGCATAATATGTAAGAAGGAATACTGAACCGCTGTCAACTCCCCCTGAAAAAGTTACACCTATGGGACCAGAAGTCGCGCGTTGAGTCAGCCATTTTATTATTTCTCCATACAATGCAGTCATGTATTTTTCTGCAATCTGCTGCAGTGACGTATACTCCTTCTTATTCCGCTGCGGAGTAAAGAACCTCGAATACACAGGATTAGGGTCGGGACAGCCAAGCAGCTCAATTTTCGTAATGTAATGTGCCGGAACCATTCGCGTGTAGGTAGGATGAAACTGGTCATCAAGACCTTCTTTCTTAAGGTAATCATAAATTTTGTCAATCCTTTCTGCGATAATGAGGTTGGGACCATCCGGCCGTTTGGCAATAAAATACCTCATAGGTCTTCCAAGTGAGCGCGCCATCCTTACTGTTTTACCGTCCACAGCAACTATTGCAAATTGTCCGTCAATTTTGCGAACTGCTTCGGCGTTGCCAGATCTGACAGCTTCCACAGCTTCTTCAAAAGTCATGTTGAATATTACATTCTTTTCAGGATCTGTAAGATCCACAACCCGGTTAACATTCTGTTCAATCATAATTTTAATATTTTAAAAGTCAATCAATTATACCATAGTTTTCCTTTATTGTTATATATCTGTTTGCCTGCACATTTCGGTATGTTTCCCTTTTTCCGTCAGGCCAGTATATTTCAATTGTATCAACAACATCGGCTTTGCCCAGCCCAACATGTATTCTTGGATCATTATTCGACAGATAACTTGTTGCCCACTGGTTGACAAATGCTCTTCTCCTGCCGTCAGCTGTTATGAAAACATTAGCCCCTGCAGCTTCAGTAATACCATTTTCAGCTATCAATGTAATTCCTATCCAGTTATTTGCGGTGTTTATTGTGTTTTGTAAAACTACTGGTGTGGCTTTCAGATCAACATGGTTGATAACAATATCAATACGGCCGTCATTGTTAAAATCCCATACTGACAGCCCTCTTCCTGACCTTTTCACTTTGAAATAGTCGCTCAGTCTCTTGCCTGAATCCCTGAATCTTCCTGTGCCGTCATTTTCAAGAAGGAGAGGATACTGAAGAATCAGTTCTTCCCCCGTTCCTGTGGCAACAACTATGTCAGGGTCTCCGTCGTTGTCATAATCGAGGAAAGCAGAGCCCCATCCACCTTTACCATTAAGGAATCCAGCTATCCCGCTTCTTACTGAGATATCTTCGAAAAGTCCATTGCCAAGATTTCTGTAAAGAGCTCCGTGTTCAAGATCGGTAACCAGAATATCAACAAGTCCATCGCCGTCAACATCTCCTGGGGTGCCGTGCATGGAGCCTGTGCCTTTACCATCGGTGTTAGCTGCAACTCCTGATTCTATTGCCACCTCAGCATATTTTCCCGAATCATTCCTGAACATAAAATTAAGCTGGTGGTCATTTGCCTGAAAGATATCCATATCTCCATCATTGTCGTAGTCTAATATGGTCAGCCCCATACATTTGGAATCTGGATACCAGAGGTTAAATTTTTCCGTAACATCGATAAATCTTCCATCGGGTTGCTGTTCATAGAACATTGAAGCCTGCCCTCTGTATTCTGAGGGGTGGGGCATCACATCCGGATTATAAGGTGACACATACTCCGGATCAAATGCGAGGAAATTACCAACCATAACATCAAGCCGGCCATCACTATTATAATCCCAGAAAGAGGCGCCTATGCTCCATTTAATAAATCCATTGAGGGTATCGGGCCCGGCAAGTCCAAGTTCATCGGTAATATCCGTAAATGTGCCATTGCCGTTATTTCTGTAAAAAACGTTCGGCCCGTAATTCAAAAGGTATAGATCCATGTCTCCATCATGGTCAATATCAACCGGCGCTGCAGCCATGCTCCAGAAAGTACGGTCAAGCCCTGCCTGTTTTGTCACTGCAGTAAAGGTACCGTTGCCGTTGTTTCTGTAAAGTTCATTGTGGGAATGCCGGTATTTTCTGCCCGAAGGGTCAGAAACACCCTCAATATATGTTCCGTTAAGCAACAAAAGATCCATCAGACCGTCGCCGTTGTAATCGAATACAGTAACACCTGAACCGCTGCTTTCAAGAATATTTACATACGACCTGTCTCCGAATGTGTATCTGAAGTCAATGCCAGCACTCCTGGTCACATCTGTAAATACAAAGGTCTGCTTGTTCGCCGATGGTAACAATGCCAGCAAAATCAATAATAAAAAAAATGCAATAACCCTGATTTTATAAATTTTCACCCCTTTTTTCAATTTATCTGACAGCATATTTCTTCAAAGCATTTACATAAGATCCATCTGTAACTTTTCTGGTGTTGTACTTTTTCTGATATTTCTTCAATGCCGGATCGTCGGGATAATAGCTTTCATCCTCATAAGGATAGTATCTCATTCCGTGAAATGGAAGGGGTTCAACCCTATTGCCAGTTGCAGTGTTCAGATCACCGTCCTTAACCCACCCGACTGACCTGATGAAAAAGCTCCTTTTCCAACCGTTGCCACCTTCAGGCATCTCAGGCGCCTCAAATGTAACTGTAATCTCATCCCCTGCATTTGAAATAACATACATGTTATCCGGTTCTTTAAGAAGCGGAAGCACATTACCATATCTTGTATAATAGCCCTCAAGGTCACGCCATTTTGGTTCAGTGCTTACTTTATAATAATCAAACCAGTGCGGACCATACCTGCCACCCTTGCGGTACATTTCTGAAAAACCCCTGTAATGAAGATTTGCTGATACAGGTTTTAGAGTTTTGATAAGCGATGGATAGTTTGAAATTTTCCTGGCAAGGAATATATAATCCCAGTGGACATCCATGTTTGTTACTATCCTTAGCTTTTTACCTTCCGAAAGCAGACGGCCCGGGAAACATGAGATAACCGTTTTATCTTTGCCCATCGGAAATCCCGGCGTATCAATCGTAATCCACCTGCCTTCACTATCAGGTATCTGAACCTCAGGAGCAAGAGTTTTTATCTTGTCCGACTGTGACATTGCGAAATTTATACTTGCATCTGTCGGGAAAATCCATCCTGTCATGAACAAACAGATAGTATCATCAGTATTTATTTCCCCGGGCTCAATTATGAGTTCATTCATTTCCGTAATTCCCTGATATTTTCCTGGTTTTACTCCTGGTGTATAAATATCATCAGGAGCCTTGATATACGGAAGCATGTCGTTTCCATACCCGTCGGTTGCTGAAAGCGGAACTGTTTTCTTTGTAACAGCATAAATTTTCAGACCGGGAAAAGGCGGCGGAGTAAACTGTTCCGGAACAAAAACATCAACAGAGTCGGGATGATCTATGGTGACCAGTTCAAGCATATCGGTATAAATTGTCTCCCATAGCTCAGAAGTAAACTGCATTACATAGTTCCCATTCTTCGGCTTAATCTGATCTGCGCCGATTTTTATATAATCATCCGATGCATCAGGGAATGCATATGAGGTCTTTTCACCCATGATACCCAGTGGCATTCCCAGAGCACTTCGCCAGAGAATGTCCTTTGCAAAAACAAATTTTTCACCATTCCAGGTATAAAGGAACGGACAAGAACCTTTTAGAGTCTGAGCTTCTATCAATGCCTGGTCACTTCCGGGCATGAATATATTCTGTGGTACGCCGTTTGTCCACGTTATGCGTATAACATCTGCCCTTTCGCGATTACCCAGACCAAAATGTATAACTGGCTCCTTCACAACCATTGAACTGTAATGGTTTCCTGCCCTTATTTCAACTTTAGCGCCTATACCGTAGAAATTATTTTTTGCGCTTCCGGTACGTAGCCCTACAAGCCTCATTTTGATAAAATGGTTACTGCTACCCCCATCATTCCTGAGAAGCATTACGCCCTTGCTGCCCGCTGCCACAAGGATATCGATGTCTCCATCATCGTTGTAATCAAACAGTGCCACCTGCAGGGCTGATGTTACCGTTTCAGGAATAAGTCCAGGCACATAACTGAATATCCCTTTACCGTCATTCCTGAAAATCACGATTGCTGGTTTACCATCTCCAACGGGTTCTCCGGCAACAAGCAGGTCGAAGAATCCATCATTGTCATAATCAAAGAATTCCGAATGATGTATCTTTATGGTATTCAATAACTTAAAAGCCTCATCAGACCTTGTATCAGGCTCAAAGGTGCCATTCATCAGGTTTTTATATAACACAGGTAAGCCGTCTGTCGCCGAAATGAAAAGGTCAAGAAACCCATCATTATTATAGTCAGCTACGGCAAGGGAAGATGCACCTTTTATTGCTGAGAGACCTGCCTTACTGGTAATATCTCTGAAAAGATTCTGACGCTGGTTCGAATAGAGGGCAACCGGACCATTTTCGTTTACCACTATAAAATCGAGGTCACCATCTTCGTCAAAATCACCAAAAGACGAACTCAGGCTTTTCAAAGGCTCTCCGCCCGTTTCTGATTTATCAGTAATATCTGTAAATGTTCCATCGGCATTGTTACGGTATAAATGGTTAACTCCATCACACGATTCGTAAATATCAAGGTCGCCGTCATGATCTGAATCAAGGAAAAGAGCACTGTTAGTACCGGTTATTTTGCCCAGACCTGTGCGGGATGTTATGTCCTTGAAAACTTCTTTCTCTGCATTACTGAACAAAATATTACCCTCCTGCCTTACTACATAAAGGTCGAGGAACCCATCATTGTCAAAGTCTGCAAATTCAGCTGAAATAATTTTGCCTGAAGTTTTCAATCCTGCCGCCTGCGCGATATCTGTGAATCTGCCTATATCGTTTCGGAAGAGCCACTGCCGTGAAGAACCTGACGACACATCATATCCTGCAACATAGAGATCGATATCTCCATCACTGTCAAAGTCGGTAGTTCTTACAACGTTAATTACAAAATCAGTTTTTTTAGAAGGGTCAATGTTCAGGTCAATATTTGCTACGGCGGTGACTTCTGTAAACTTTAATTCACCGGCTTCTGGCGACATTTCTGAAGGGATAAGGTCAGGTCGGGTAAAGCTGATAAGAGGGAAACCTATAAGTGATCCTCCGGGTCCTTTCAGGTCTACCATTCCTGCCTGGTAGGGTGGATAAACTTTCATGTAATTGTGAAAAATCGTAAACTGAATAAGCGCATTCTGAGTATCACCTTTTTTAAGCAGGGCAATAGTTTTATCGTAAAAAGGTACCGATTCAGGAGGAAATTCAGGGAATTGTTTCAGGATATTCTCAAGTTGTTCAATAGCTTTATCTGCCATTCCTTCCTTAATATAGAAGTCAGCAAGGCTAAGAAGTGGGACAATATTTCCCGGAGCATTTTCAGCAAGGCTTAAAAGGTATTTCAGACGCTCGTTTTTTGCTTCAGGGTCTGTTTTTCCTGAAAGCATTTCGGTAATCTGATAAAGGGTTTTAATATGCCCCGGTGCAAAGCTTAGCGTTGTCCGAAGCTCTGCAAGAGCTTTATCAGCCTCATCATTCATCTGATAAACAGTGGCAAGAATAAGCCTGACATCTGCATCCTCTGGATCAATTTCTATGGCTTTGAACAATTGTTCCTTGGCTTCTTCGTAACGGCCCATTCTCAGAAGCGTCAGTCCCAGGTTAGCATATCCGAATTTCTGATCCGGAGCCAATCTGATAAATTTTCTGAACTCCTTCTCAGCATCTTCATGCTTGAATTCTTCAAGATAAGCTAGTCCGAGTGTTTTTATAGTGGCCAGATCTTCAGGCTTTGCCTCCTTTCTACCGGCTTTCTCTCTGCATCCCGACAATATCATAAGCAGGATTACAACTGCAAACAAACAGATGTTTTTCATTTCATTTGAAAATATCAATATTTTATTCAAAGATAAGGAGTCTTTCTTCAGAATTCAATAATATTAAATGGTCCCATTCTGTTACCATGTTTATCAAAAACTACGTTGCCTGTAATGCCTTCAAAATTCTTTTTTAAAAGATAATTCTGAATCGACTCCCTGTCGGTACCTGCGTTTGAAACAGCATTTGCAAGAATTGAAACAGCATCAAATGCCAGTCCGGCAGAGATTCCAGGAGATACATCATATTTTTTACTGTATATTTCTGTGAACCATTTATACTTTTCCCCGGAAATATCTATAAACGAAATTTTTAGTTTTATTCCTGTTTTCTGAATCTCCTCCATATGTTTACTGTTTTCGCCAACAAGATATAAATTACCATAAACAGGCATTAAAAGATTCATTCTTTTCATCTCTTTTAAAAATGCAGCACCAGGTTTACTTCTCGAAAAAAGAACTATGCAATCAGGTCTGCTCGCATTTACTTTTTTTAATACTTCTGGCACATTACTTTCTGTGAACTCAAATATTTTCAATTCAGCCTGGTTCTCCTGAACTGACTCTTCAAATTTTCTTTTAAAGAATTTAAGTATACTCCGGGAATCATAATCGTTACCTGACACCAGTGCAATCTTTTTATATCTGTTTCTGATCAGAATATCATGAACAAGTACTTCTGATTGCTGAATATCATTTGGCACACAATTAAAGAACCAGGGGATAAATGCCTGAGCAAGGGTGGGATCTGATGAAAGGCATGATACAAAAGGAACCTGGGTTTTTGTACATGCCTGTTCAATGAGATGGCAGTTGCGTCCGTCGGCTGAACCAATTATAGCGAATACTTCTTCATCAAAAATAAGGCTTACTGCCTGATTTGATCCTGTGCCCCATGGTCCTTCCATTGATTTAACAATAAGATTTAACGGCCGGCCATTGATCCCGCCTGCCTCATTGATTAATGAAACAGCAAGTTCGGCACCATTTCTTGCATCTGTAGAACTGTAATCCTGAATCAATAACCCTAAATTCAGGGGCTTATTCTGGTTGTTCTGGCAAAATAATGATAATGTTGATGAAAGAGCCAGCAGTAAAAATATCCCAATTTTTTCAAGGATCTTATTAAAATCATCAATATAATTTCCCATCCATCCGCAATTCATTATTCTCAAGCAACATGAATCATTTACCAAAGATATTTCTGTTGACAGCTGCGGCTATTTTGTCAAGCTCTTTCATCATTATGTCAAATTCCCCTGGATCGAGTGACTGGTATCCGTCTGATAGTGCTTCTTCGGGTTTAACGTGGACTTCAACAAGCAGTCCATCAGCTCCTGCTGCTACAGCAGCCTTTGCCATTGCAGGTACCATCCATCTTATTCCTGTGCCATGACTAGGGTCAACAATTACAGGCAGGCCAGTCCGGCTCTTGAGCACTGGCACGGCACTCAGGTCGAGAGTGTTGCGTGTTGAATTTTCAAAGGTACGTATGCCGCGCTCACAAAGCACAACGTTTTCATTTCCACCAAGAAGGACATATTCTGCAGAATAGAGAAATTCCTCTATTGTTGCCATCATGCCCCTTTTTAGCAGAACAGGCTTTTTTGACATTCCGACCTCTTTCAGTAGTGGGTAATTATGCATATTGCGTGAGCCCACCTGTAGCATATCGGCATACGATGATACCAGTTCAACATGCCTTGTGTCCATAACTTCTGTTACTACCGGCAATCCGGTAATCCGGCTTACCTCTCTCAGGATTTTTAGCCCTTCCTCCTCCAGCCCCTGAAAACTATATGGTGATGTTCGGGGTTTAAAAGCGCCTCCCCTCAGCATATTGGCACCGCTGCTTTTAACCATTCTCGCTGTCTCCGAAAGCTGAGAAAAGTTTTCCACCGCGCATGGCCCTGCAATAACCACAATACCCTGCCCTCCAAATATTACACCATTTACTGCAACAGTTTCTTTCTTTGAACTGGTAAACCGGTACTCTCCCCCGGGTAGACGGTTTTTATCAGCCGTATCAGAATTATGCATTCCGGTTCTCTTCAGTTCCCTCTTTCTCATTTTTTTAAAAATTTTAATCCTTCCTGGTAAAGCGTCATTTTTTCAGTCTGTTCTTTTATATGGTGGTGGTGGACTGAAAACAAACTTTCCGTTTTTTACCGTTGCAAGAAATATCGGCCGTATATTATTCCAGCTTGCATCGAAAATTATCTTACCCGATGCTCCCTCATACCCCTGAAAAGTTTTCATATCAGTAAGCACGTCCCGTATCAGAGCTCTGTTGAGACCTGCAATCTTAACAGACTCTATTATCAGATTCATACCATCATAAGCATGAACCGCAAAAACATCAGGCTCCATGCCAAACCTTGCAATATATGCTTTTTTAAATGCCAGATATTTAGGATTATCAGAATCGGGATTATACTGGCAGGTCGTCACCACTCCTTCAGCATTGGCGCCTGCAAGTTTCAAAAATTCAGGATTAACCACCCTGTCGGAACAATAAACAGGCTGATTCATACCCATTGATCTTATTTCATTCAGTATGAGTGCCGATTCACGAGGGTTACCCCAAATAAGAATAGCATCAGGCTTAATCTTTTTTATTCTCTCAAGCTGATCGGTAAAGACTTTATCACCATCACCAAATCTTTCCTCGATTATAATCGGATAACCAAGCCTTGTGGTTGTTTTGTTAAAATGTAAAGTACCTACTCTGCCATAACGGTTATTTGCCCTTATTACTGCTAATCTTTTATGATTTTTAATATCAATCATATAATTTGACAGAACATAAGAACTCTGCCGGTCATCAGGGATCACCCTTATAACCCATGGGATATTCGTTTCAGTAAAAGTTGGGTCAGGATCACCGGTATTTACATTGGGAATTTCAAGCTTAAGGGTAGCTCTTATTGCCACATGAGAAACAATATCATCGATTGATCCAAGCCATGCCCATACACCCTCGTCGTCCATTTTAACGATTTCATTTGCGGCAGCACCCCATAAGCCAACATCGTTATGAATCATAAGCTTAAAAGGAAGACCTTTGTAACCACCTTTTTTATTTGCTTCTTCAATTGCCAGTGTTGCGCCCTGAAGCATTTGCCTGCCATATTCAACAATGGCTGATCCTTCGAGTGGCCCAAGGAATCCTATTCTTACTTCCTTAATATCCCTGGGTGGAGGAATTTCACGACCTGCACCGTAGAATCCCATAGGTTCCAGAAAATGGTATTTATATGCTTTCTGGTATTTATCATATGCCACATAGGCACTGGGAACATTGCCGTAATTGCCACGGTACACCTGCGCTTTCGCAATTCCGCTTGTTTGAAGCAGAATGGCAGCAAGTAAAGTGTAAAAAAGACGGAACGGTGACATATTTAACTTCATTTTATTTTTTCATTTTACAAATTGCATATACTTCAATCTCCACAAGAAGTGTTTCCCAGCACAATCTGGCCTGAATTCCTGTACTTGCAGGAAGCGGATTTAGTCCAAGCCATCTGAAAAAAGTGGTTCTGATCCTGTTGAAATCGGCATAATCCCTTTCAATGTCCCTCAGATAATTGGTCGTCCTCACAACATCATGCCAGGTCATGCCTTCAGCAGCTAGTAAATTTGTAATATTTCGATAAGTACGCCAGGTTTGCGCTCTGAAATCTCCAATATGTTCTGCCCTGCCTTCCTCATTCACACTTGCTGTTCCAGACACGAGCAATATCTTGTAATCGCCCAGTTCAAATTTTAATGCCCTCGAGAAAGATGAAGGTCTTTCATAATTGTATGCTTCATTTATTACGTAAGGTGCATGAACAGCAGTTTTTTCAATCGGAGGTCTCGACTTATGAATTGAAGGATATTCGTATTCTGTAATTCTATTATCAGGCGACAGAATACCGAGTTTTAACATTTCGGTGCGTTCACCTTCCGTAAGATTTTCAATATCAATAAGTACTTGTTTATTATTCATATTTTAACTATAAATATAGTTCTACCTTAATACCTCTCCCCGGCTCAAACCTTTTGATGTTGCCACCCAGACTATATCTCCTTTTGCCTCGGCATTGATTACAAAACTGTGAGCAATTGATGGTGATTGATGTATTTCCTTTCGCACCGAACCGGATGTGATAATTGCAACTCCGTCCTCACTTCCTTCATTCCTCTTGTAAGTAACCCATGTTGTTCCGTCAGTGGTGCTGAATCCTTTATCGGAGCATACATAAGCAACCCGGCCATTGACCTTTACAAAATTTATAAAGTTGCTTGCCAGGCCGCTGTCGTGGTCGAAATATCCTTTCCAGTATTTTCCATCGTACCTCGAAAGGCCGAAATATGTTGAAACCCAGAGTATTCCATTTGCATAAGCTGTTGATGTTGTAATGTCATGAATTACACCATCATCGGGCTGAAGATCTATTTCCATAAATCCATCCGGGTCAACATAATCACGGAATTTTTTGGTTGTTTTATCATATTCAATAACTCCACCTCCCCAGGCAGCTATATATACTTTTCCATCACCCACACACAACGCATAGGTCCAGGGCTCATGCATGGGTGCATTCATTTCAGTAAAAATCTCCCATTCCTTCTTATAAGTATCATAATGACCTGCACCTCCTGCTGTAGCCATCCATATATCTCTTCCGTCACAAACAACATTATAAACCAAATCGTTTGGCAAGCCACTGTTAAACTGGTTGAATATTTCAAACTTACCAGACGACCAGCGGGCCAATCCGCCAAGAGTTCCTATCCAAATATCACCCGTTGCTTCACATACATCAACCGATACAATGCCATTATGAGGAAGTCCGTCTTCCGTGGTGTAAGTTTTCCACTTCCCGTTCTCATATACTGCCAGTCCATGATGAGTACCGGCATAAACCCTGTTACCGTCTATTTTTACACAATAGACTCTGTCGGCAGGCAAACCATCCTTTGTGGTAAAATTCTTCCAGTTGCCGTAAACAGGCATGCCGTTGGCTTCCTTAATCGAAGTCGTTGCAGAAGGTCCGTAGACATAATTCTCTTTCAATGAACCAGACATGCCACCGGAACCTTCTTTTGTTTCATTACTTCCTCCGTTTCTGCCAGGTGAGAGAAACATAAATGCGAGCACCACAAGGACAAGAACACCTGTGAATAATACTGCTCTGATCAAGACTTTTTTCATTGGCAAGACTATTTTTTATTAATGATTCCCAGCAAACCTTTTTTAATAACATTTTCCTTACGTTTTTCATACTCCGGATCCCTTAATGATTTAAGATATTCTATCAGGTCGTTGAGTTCCATCTTGGTTAAATCGTTAAGTTCTCCATGGTTTTCATCACGACCATAGATGGTCCATATTTCTTCAAGCGTCGCTGCCCTTCCATCATGCAGATACGGAGCTGAAAGGAACAGGTTCATAAGGTGCGGAGTGTCAAACAGCACAGAATCGTCGGTTGGTGCAAGTGTTGAAACATCAAAGAAATTTTTATTGGTGTAATATGGTGCAGGATGACATGTAACGCACCTGTTGGTCACCGGTATTTCCTGGCCAAGGTTATTGTGAGTCCGTTCAAATATGGCTTTACCTCTTAACTGAGCCGGAGTCAGCTTTCCATCAGGATTGTATGCAAGATTAGGCGGATTTTTTACACCTGTCATAATATAACATACAAGCGCATCAAGGTCTTTGGGTGAGAAGGCTTCTGTTCTAGTTAAAACTGTAGAAAACCTCATCCCGTCCTGCTTGTATATCGTCTGGTTCTTGCCTGTCCATTTGTAAGGAGCAAGCTTGCCAATGTTCCTTAAAGTCATGGTATTGGTAAGATTACGCCCCATATCTTTTGAAGCCATATTATAAATCAAGCCATCTTCATGAGTATCGGGATGGCAGGTGTAACAGGAGTATTGGTTTTGAAAAGTCCCTCCTGCATTGTTCAGTATCCTTCTTCCATGCCTTGCAACAGTTATTTTACGGGGTCCTCCAAGATCTATAGAATTTACTTTTTCCAGAGTTTCAGTGTCAATTACACCAATTTTGTCTTCAAGTTGTTCCGCAACATAAAGTTTCTTACCATCAGGTGAAACCGCAAGTCCTTTGGGATTTGCTCCAACAGGAATTCTCTTCAGCACAAAGCGGCTGGATATTCCGAGGTGATTGGAATAAACCTTTAGTTCTTCATCGGTTGATTCCCGGATAATTGACCTGAGGGAATCAATACTTATTACAGTAATGCAATCAACTCCAGAATTGGAAATAAAGGCTTTTTTTCCATCGGGTGTTATAACAACGTCGAAAGGATCAGCATAATAAGCGTTTGGCTCATCAAAGATAAGCTGAATGACTCTTCCTTTCCCTCCCTGTTCTATAATTCCGATTCCATGCGTCATCATCCATCCACGCTCAACCTGAATAGAAGGCACATAATTTTTGGGTCGTATAAGCGTAACTATAGCCAGGTCGCCTTCAGGAGTAAATGCAATGTTTTCCATCATATAAGCCGACTCCAAGTTCAGTCTGTCAGCAACCCTCTGTATCTCTGCTTCTATTTTTGTGACTTCTGTTTTTATCGGAGTTCCGTACGGTTCTATCAAGGCACGCCTGCTGGTTACATATATTGTTTTCCCATCGGGTGAAATATTTATACCTGTAGGATTGTTCCCTGCCTGAAGCCTTTTTATCTCAACCTTTTCTGAAAGGTCAATCACAGAAACATCATTCGAGAATGAATTAACAACGTACAGGAATTTTTCATCAGGGCTCAGAATAACACCAGCAGGCCCGTTGCCGGTTTTCAGCCTCGCTATTTCACCAAGATTTTTCAGATCCACAACCGAAACATAATCCGACCACTGGTTTGTAACATAAGCAGTCTCTCCATCCCGGCTCAATACTATGCTGTGAGGCATTTCGCCAACCCGTATTTCTGCCTTTTTCTTACCAGTTTTTAAATCTGTTTTTATCAGTTTGCCCGACTCCTGTGCAAGTGTAAACAGAGTATTGCCATCGGCTGATATTGCCATATTGAACGGTGAAAGGTATTTTCTGTTCACCAGCCAGTGAATTGGCCCGCTTCGTACCATATATATATGACACGAGAAGCAGTTGACAGGATGCCCTGCGGTTGCCGTCACCCAGTCGGTGTGCTTCCTTGCCCACTTATGAAAAGGAAACCATGCAATGGTTCCTGCAGCTACAACAACCAGCGTTATTATAATTAATTTAATGCCTTTTCTTTTCATAATCACCATCATTCATTCCAGTTCAACCGACTTTTCTTTTATTTTCTCTATATGAATCGGGACTATTACAGGAAATTTCTTTACTGCCAGCGGAACTCTGTTCTCGGGTACCAGCTCAGGATCCTCATGACAGCCGACACAACCACGCCTTTCATTGGGGCGCATCCAGATCCATCCCGAAGGTCCATTTAGAACATTCCCTTTTTCATCAATTGTCTGTATCCTGAAAGGCATGTTTGCAAGAGGCTTGAGGTAGAAAGAGCCATCTTTTTCAACATCAACCTCTCCGAGTGATACACCCACTCCCAGCAATTCTATGCGCCCAGCCTTCTTGCCTTTAAGTAATTCAGGACCCAGTACATTTATATCCTGACACATTATCTGTCCGGATTTAACTCCAAAATCAACTTCACTCGGAAGCTTTTTCTGCCTTGGATGTATTTCTGCCACAATCACATCCGTGAGTTTGAAATCATTTTCTTCATAAACAGGCTCAGGTGGATTCTGGCCTGTTGTGTCGTATCTGTAGATGCCAAATTTATTTTCACCAGGTTTTTTCCAGGAAACATAGACTTCTCCTGCCTGGCTTATATATACTGCACGGAAACCTCCGCCAAAGGATGGATAACTTTTCCTGGTGTGCAGGGGACGGTTTCTGTGTACAGAAAAAAGCATTCCCCCTTCCCCGTTAATGTCTGAAGATTCAATGAAATAGATATTTCCATCATTGTTTTCCCGTGCCCTGCACAGCAGAACGCTCCCCTTTTCCGGACTGAAATATTTATCTGCTTTGGTACCGTCAGGTCGCATTACATAGCACAGATGGCTTGATTTTGAAGGATATAATCTTTTTGTTATAAATATCACACGGCCGTCAGCAAGAAGAGAAGGGGCAAAATCGGCATGAGGATGAAAGGTCACCTGCCTTAGGTCTGAACCATCGGGCAAACAGGTGTAGAGATTATGAGTTATTCCTGTTGTATCATTATGGGAAGATTTAACGAATAAGATTCTTCCTCCCGGCAGCCATAAAGGATCGGTACAATTATCTGGAAGATCTATAACCTTCCGGAACTTTCTTGATGAAAGCTTCATCTCATATATCTGCCAGTAATCATCCCTGTTTATCTTACCAGCAAAAAGAATCTTTTTACCATCGTACGATACATCAGGAGAACAGGCGGAATAAAAATTACCTGTCAGAACAATAGGATTCTTTTTTCCAGCGGTAATATCTATTTCAATCAAAGATGATTTCTCAGGATATCTCCATGTTTTACCCGTAACATAATCAAATCGATTATCACTGATTTCTTCTCTTGTAATAATAAGCTTCCCTCTGTTTTTATCCGAACATGAAACAATCAGTGGTAGTATAATAAATAATAGGTATAAATATTCAGATTTCTTTCTTCTCATGCATAAAACTCTTTGTGTCATTTAAAACAGCTTTATAGCTCAGGGTTCGACAATATTTAAAATCTGATTTACCTTGATATTTTCCAGTGTCTGTTTATTACCCGAAGGCCAGCGTACTTCAATTTTTTCTATCATTTCAGCATTTCCAAGACCGAAATGCAATCTGGGGTCGTTCTGGGAAAGATAACCTGCCGTACTTCTTTTCTGGGCAACCTGGGTTTTCCCTCCGTATTCTATTTTAACCTTAACACCAACCGCATCACGGTTGCTTTTTGTTCCGGTGAAGCTGAGGATTATCCAGTTGCCTGAGTTGCCTTTGTTATTCCTCAGAAAAATACATCTGTCATTCAGATTTACGACAAATATGTCAATATCTCCGTCGTTGTCATAATCTCCGAGGCATGCTCCTCTGCCTACATGTTCCTCAAAAAAATAGCTTCCCAGTCTTCCAGATATATCTTTGTATTTTCCGATACCGTCATTTTCAAACAGCTGGTCTTCCTGCCCGTAAAGGTGTTTTAAGGCACCGTTTGTCATAAAAATGTCCTGGTCTCCGTCGTTGTCGTAGTCGAAAAAGCAGGAGGACCATCCCACAAACTGGGCAGCCTGCATTGCAATCCCTGAAGGATTTGCCTGGTCGGCAAAGACTCCCCCTCCCATGTTTTTATACAATGAGCAGTAAGTATCATCTGAAAGAAAAAGGTCGATCAATCCGTCACTATCAAAGTCAGCAAAATCAACCGACATACTGACGGTAGCTTCTCCTGCCTGGCTGAAAGCCGTGCCCGAATAAATGCCCTTGTCGGTAAATCTCTTTCCTCCCTCATTATGCCATAAATAATTCATTGTATGGTCATTGGCAACGAATATATCCATATAACCGTCATCATCGTAATCAAATGCACCAACTCCCATAGCTCTGCCGTCTGTGTCGATTATTCCGGCCTCTTCTGTTACATCGGTGAATGTACCGTCGCCGTTGTTACGGTATAGATAATCCTTTTCGGCTTCATAAGCCATGGGGCCCGGAAAACCGTCGGGGGCATAATAATATTTATATTCAGGATCAAAAGTCAGGTAATTACCTACATACAGATCCAGGTATCCGTCATTATTGTAGTCAACCTATACGGAACCCACGCTGCATTCATGCTGTCCGGCAACTCCGGCCTTTTTTGTTACATCCCTGAACGTACCGTTACCTTCATTATGTAGTAAAACATTTGGTCCATAACAACTCAGGAACAGGTCGGGGTAACCGTCGTTATCATAATCTCCAACACTAACCCCCATTGTGTACCAGGGACCGGATGCACCCGATTTTTTTGTTACATCTTCAAATGTCCCATCACCTCTGTTCCTGAAAAGCCTGTTACCTGGCATTTCAGCAGGCTTTTCTCCGTGACTCAGTTTTTCTACCCAGGTTCCACTGGTTACATATATATCAATAAAACCATCCCTGTCATAATCCAGAAATGCTGCACCTCCACAACTCGACTCTATAATATTAGTAAGTTCATCATCTCCTATTGAATGAACAAACCTGAGTCCTATACTCTCTGATATCTCCTGAAAATATTCGTCATTAGGCGGGGGAACAAATGGTTCTGAATTTCCGGCTTGTTTTTTTCCTGATTTACAACCCGAAGAAAAAATGATGATAGAAACAATTAAAATTCTGAAAATTATATTCATAAATTATTTTTTTGCATCCAAAATTAGAATCTAATCATAAAAACAAAATGAGATTAATTTGCCACCCTTAAGCAGCCTGGCAAACTAACCTCATAAATGACTATGCAAATCTAACCCATGCAATAATAAAACATGGTTATTAAGCACAAATTAAAAACTCATTAAAATATGATTAAAAATTCAGGCGTTTAATTGGAAAGGGGCAGAGTAATTACAACCTTTGTTCCCTTAGCCATCTCTGACTCAATTTTTACAGTACCATTATGGTTCCTAATTATCTGGTATACCAGGGGTAGCCCGATACCTGAACCTGGAATTGACTGTACGTTTGAACCCCGGTAAAAAGGCTCAAAAACTTTCGGCAGGTCTTCTTCGGGTATACCTACTCCTTTATCTTCAAAAATGAGTTCAACATGTCTTTCGGTACGATTAAGAGTCACATTTACAGAATGATCTGGAGAATATTTACATGCGTTGTCAATAATATTCGAAAGTGCAATTTTAAGAAGATTCTCGTCGCCGGTGACTGTCAGATGATTAAAATCGGAGAGGGATTCATCGATAAAAAGTCCGATACGGTAATTGCTTTTAGTCTTAAGGATTTCATCACGTGTTTGAAAAAGAATTTCGTCGATTCTCACTCTTCTGTTAAAACCTGATGTATCTTCTGCGCTGGTTCTGGCAATTAGGAGCAATCTGTTCGAAAGGTTAATCAACGAGCGAAGGTCTTCGTGTATGGATTCAAGTGCTTTTCTGTATTCCGGCACTGATCTTTCTTTCATCAGAAGTACTTCAATCTGTCCATTGATTTTTGTCAGAGGGGTGCTCAGTTCATGTGATGCATTGGCAAGAAAATCTTTTTGCATTGAAAAAGCTTTTTCGAGTCTGTCGAGCATACGGTTAAAAGTAATGGCAAGTTTTCCTATTTCATCTTTTCCGTTTCCTTCGGGCACCCTCAGATTAAGACTTGTAACAGTAATTTCATCCACACGTTTAATTACTTCATTGATGGGTTTAAGAGCTTTTCCGGAGTATACCCATCCAGCAGCAAAGAGTATAAGCAGGGTTATGAAACAGACTATGACCAGTATTATTTTCAATTTTTCGAGGTGCATCATTCCTTCATCATCCGTTGCGGCAGCGAATATTACAAAACGGTCAAGTTTTGCCAGGTATAGAAGCCCCACAACTTCATATCTTCCCTGTCTGAATGCTACATTATCTCCTCGTCTTACTTTTTCAATCTGGTCATATCTTATTTTAATCTCAGAATTTTCATCAGAACTGTAAACAATGTCATCCAGAAAATTGTAAATAACAATCCTTTCATTATTAAGTTTCAATGGATTATCTTTTTCAATGCTTTTCACTTTTTCAGGTTCTATCTCTTCTGCTTCGAAAAGTAGACGGGCTGTGCTTCTTGCCTTGTTTACCAGCCTGTTCTGAAAATCAGCTTTGCGGAAGCTTTCCGATGATATATAAATTGCTGCAGAGGCAGCAATCATTATTAGTCCTCCAATAAGGAGGAACTGTAATGTCAGGCGAGTTCTTATTTGCATATTATTTATCGTCTAAGAAATATCCGAAACCCATTTTGGTGTGTATCAGTTTTTTATCAAAACCTCTGTCAATTTTCTTTCTGAGAAAGTTTACATATACATCAACCACATTAGTCCCAAAATCAAAAGAGGCATCCCATACATGCTCAGCTATATCATTTCTCGAAAGGACTCTTCCCCTGTTTCTCATAAAGTATTCGAGGAGGCTGAATTCCCTGGCAGTAAGTTCTATTTCTTTGTTGCCTCTTCTGGCTATTTTTCTGTCAAGGTCAAGTTCGAGATCAGCAACTGAAAGAATCTGAGGAGAAGTCTGGATTTTTCCGCTTTTCCGCAGAAGCACTTTTATTCTTGCCAGAAGTTCAGCAAATTCAAAAGGTTTAACAAGATAGTCATCGGCTCCTGCATCAAAACCTGTCAGTTTATCGTTGGTCGTTCCCCTTGCAGTAAGTATGAGAACTGGAATGTCAGGGTATGATTTTTTAAACCTTCTGCACAGTTCAAATCCACTTATATCAGGAAGAATGATATCAAGAACAAAAAGGTCAAAAGTATCAGTGCCTGCTATTTTTTCAGCCGAAATTCCATCGTATACCGTTTTAACTTCGAAATGGTTTTCTTCAAGCCCTTCTTTCAGGAAAGAAGCAACTTTGTACTCATCTTCAACAACCAGTATTTTCATAAATCTTTATCCGTCTTCCATACTCTTTTCAAAAGTAATAAATATTAGGATTTACTTTGACATATTTTCAATTACTTGTTTATGATTGCCTTTAATTCCAGGGTTTATTTCCAAATCGGGCATAGAAATTTTTAACATTTTTTTTGTTAAAATTTTTTAATTTTTTTTTGCAATTTTCCAGAGAAATTATTTTATCTTTGTTAAAAGCTTGCAAAAGCGTTTGAGAAAAAGTCAAACTAACCTAACTAAATGACTATGCAAATCAAACCGTTGTTCCGGCGCATAGCGCTAATTTCGTTTTGTATTTTTCTTTCCGCAGTTTCTATTCTCGCTCAGGAAAGAACAATCACGGGAAAAGTTACCTCCGAAGAAGGTCCATTAGCTGGTGTAGCCGTTATGGTGCAGGGTACTACAATTGGTACCTTTACCGATGCAAATGGCAATTATTCCATCAGAGTTCCGGGGCCTTCAGCTGTTCTGACATTTTCAATAATAGGTTTTGTCCCCCAGTCAATAACAGTGGGCGACAGGTCTGTTATTGATGTAGTGATGGTTGAGGAAGTCAAAGCACTTCAGGAGATAGTTGTAACCGGTTATACTTCACAGCGCAAGCGTGATATAACAGGTGCTGTGGGTGTTGTTGAAACATCCAAGCTAACAGCAATCCCTGTTGGAAACGTTGCAAACCAGTTGCAGGGTCAGACCTCAGGTGTTACAGTTATTGGTGACGGACAGCCTGGTTCTACTGCAAAGGTAAGAATAAGGGGTTTCAGTTCTTTCGAAAACAATGACCCCCTCTATATTGTTGACGGCGTTCCGACGCAGGATATTTCATCACTTAACCCTAACGATATTGAATCGATGGTTGTACTGAAAGATGCAGGTGCCGCTTCAATATACGGTTCCAGAGCATCGAACGGAGTTATTGTTGTCACAACCAAAAAAGGAACCAGCGGGGTTAAAATTACTTACGACATGTATGCCGGCGTGCAATTGCCTGGCGGCGGTCCGACAAAAGACCTCTGTACCTCACAGGAATATGCCGACCTGCAGTGGCTGGTCTATAAGAATGATGGTACAGTAGAAACTCACCCCATTTATGGTCCGTCAACAAATCCAAAACCCACATTGCCCTCATGGGCAGCTAATACCGACTGGTATGCTGAACTAACACGCAATGCCCCTATTACAAACCATGACGTAACATTATCGGGCGGAAACGAAAGTGCAAAATTCTTTGCCGGATTCGGTGCATTCATTCAGGATGGTATTGTTATATATAACTATTTGCAGAAATATACCGGACGATTCAATTCGGAATTTTCATTTCTGAATAACCGTATCAAAGTTGGAGAGCACCTCACTATGGCCTACCGTAAAAGCCTTGGAGTAGGTAACTTAGGTGAAGGTAGCCCGTTCCAGATGGGTCCATACAGGACACAACCAATCATTCCTGTTAAGATGACAACCACCGTTGTGGGTTTGTCACATACATTTGTACCTGGTGACTGGGGTGGAACAGGTCTGGCACCACGCCTCGGTAACAGCAGTAACGTAATTGCAGATCTTACTAGAAGCAAGGATAATGATTACTATAACGTCAGAGGTGTTGGTGATGCATATATTGATATTACACTCCTTAAAGGACTAAACTTCAAATCAACTCTGGGTGGTACATGGTACACTGATTTTGGTAAATATTATTCATATGCAACTTATGAAAGGTCTGAAAATGTAGGAACTGCAAGCCTTTCAGAAAACTCAATGTACAGCTTCGACTGGGTATGGACCAACTCACTTCTGTTTAATCAGACCTTTGGTCAGCACAAAATAAACGGAATTGCAGGTTATGAAGCAGTTAAATACGGAATCGGACGTGGGATGTCTGCCTCAAGGGCAGGTTATTTCTCGGATGATGTTGATTTCCGCACACTGACCAATGGTGCCACAATAACAGGTGCAGATTCATGGATAGGTACACCAACCACCCTGGTTTCCATGTTCCTAAAAGCTGACTACAGCCTTATGGACAGATACCTTGTAAGTGCGACAATACGCCGTGACGGGTCATCCCGTTTCGGTAAGGAAAACAGGTTTGGTATCTTCCCATCGTTCTCGGCTGCATGGCGTATCAGCCAGGAATCATTTTTCCAGGGCATTGGCTGGATATCAGACTTAAAGATAAGAGGCTCCTATGGAACAATGGGTAACCAGCTTGCTGTATCACCACAAAATCAGTTCTACCTCTATGGTGGTGACGTTAGTTCATCATTCTACGACATCAACGGCACAGGAAACTCATCCATGCAGGGATTCCGTCCTACCCGAATAGGTAACCCCGATGCAAAATGGGAAACAAATATCTCCACCAATATCGGCTTTGAAGGGTCATTCTTCAAAGATAAACTTCTGGTAGTCTTCGACTGGTATACAAAGAAGACCAAAGACCTTCTGTTCTCACCTGAACTTCCAGCTACATCGGGAGCTGCTGACGCACCTTACATCAACATAGCTTCAATGATGAACAAGGGCGTTGACATGGAAGTCACATTCAAAAACAGCTGGGGTGACTTCGGATTAAGTGCTACCGGAACATTTACTACATATCATAATGAAATTACAAAGATTACAGAAACTGTTGAGTTCTTTGATTCGTACGGTGCCACAACAAGAATTGGAGCAGGAAACAGAAATATGGTGGGGCACCCGATATCATCATTCTATGGATATAAGGTAATTGGACTTTTCCAGAATGATGCAGATGTTGCCAACTCGCCATATCAGGATGGTGCAGAACCAGGTTTCTTCAAATACGCAAACCTCGATACAGCAACAACGATTGTTGATGGCGTAAGAAGGCAGTTTATCGGTCCCGACGACAGAACATTCATCGGCAACCCCAACCCTGATTTCACATACGGATTGAACCTTACCCTTACCTACAAAAACTTCGATCTTTCAACTTTCCTTTATGGCTCACAGGGTAATGACATTTTTAACTGGAACAGGTGGTGGATAGATTTCTGGCCATCGTTCCAGGGTCAGAAGAGCAAAAGACTTCTGTATGAAAGCTGGACACCCGAGAGACCAAATGCTACAGTGCCTAAAGCTTCCAATAAATCGAATTTCTCAACTAATACTGTTGTCAACAGCTATTATATCGAGGATGGTTCATTCCTGAGGATGAAGACTATTCAGCTGGGTTATACATTCCCGAAAAATCTTCTGAACAAAGCTCATATAAATTCATTAAGAATTTATGTGCAGGGAGTTAACCTGTTTACCATTACAAAATACACAGGAATGGATCCTGAACTTGGAGGCGACGACAGAGCTTTCGGTGCCGATACAGGAAACTATCCGAATGTGAAACAGGTAATCTTCGGTTTAAATTTGGTTCTGTAACCTTTAAATACATCATAACATGAAAAGAAGTAATTATACAATAATAATAGTTCTGGCAGCATTCGCTGTAATCACTGCCTGCAGCGAAAACTTTCTGGAAGTCAAGCCTAAAGGTGCTCTCGACCAGAAAGTACTTGCAACGGAAAAGGGCATTGATATGCTCCTTATCGGAGCCTATTCGATGCTCGACGGTGTTTCCTCGCAGTTTGGCTGGGAAGCTGCCTCCTCTAACTGGGTTTACGGAGACATACGTGGTCTTATCGCAAATAAAGGTACCGATGCCGGCGACCAGCCTGATATAAATCCAATCCAGACTTTCTCCGAAACAGCTACAAATCCATACCTTAATACAAAATGGAGGTCTGTGTACGAGGCTGTTTCAAGGTGCAACAGTGCAATTAAAGTTATTGAAGAAGCTTTGAAGCTTGGAAATATTACTGAAGCACAGGCTGACCTCTACAGAAAACAGGCACGAACACTCCGCGGCTGGTACCATTTCGAAGCCTGGAGGATGTGGGAAAAAATTCCTTATGTTGACGAAAATACAGACCTGCTAAATGTTACAAACACAGAAGACCCGCGCGATAAAATTATTGCTGATTTACAGGAAGGTACATCACTTCCAAACAACATGGGTCAGGTGGGCAGATTCAATGGTACTGTTGCAAAAGTACTGCTGGCAAAAGCACTCATGCAGATGAAACATGATTATGCCACAGCTCTTACTCTGCTTAATGATGCTAAAAATGGCACAAAACCAAACGGTGAACCAATAGGTCTGGCACCTACATACGGCGAAGTTTTTGACATAGCTAACAGAAATGGTATAGAGGCTGTATATACAGTACAATATTCCGTTAATGACGGTTCGGGCGGATGGAACGGTGGCTGGGGTGAAGTGCTTAATTTCCCATATAAGAGTGGTGGTTCACCTGGTGGCTGCTGCGGATTCTTCCAGCCCACACAGGAATTCGTAAACTCATTCAGGACCAAAAATGGTCTGCCCTTGCTTGATAATTCCTACAATAACGATCCGGTTGTGAATGACTGGGGACTGACGCCCTCTGATCCTTTCACCGAAGATGCTGGTCCGCTGGATCCAAGACTCGACTGGACAGTCGGACGCCGCGGCATTCCATATTGGGACTGGGGTGAACATACAGGTTCCGACTGGATCCGCGACCCAAGCTACGCAGGCCCATACAGCCCGAAAAAACAGGTATACAAAAAGTCACAGGAAGGACAGTATACCGAAGTCGGTAACTGGACATCGGGATGGACTGCCAACGGTTACAGGATGATCCGTTATGCAGATATCCTTCTGCTGCTTGCTGAATGCGAAATAGAAGCAGGCTCGCTCGCCAACGCACGTACCCTGATCAACCAGGTACGTAAAAGAGCAGCAAATCCCGCTGGCTTCGTCAAAGAAGCTGATGGCGTAACTCCTGCTGCTAACTACCAGATAAGCGAATATCCTGCAACAGGCTATCCGTTCGATACAAAAGAAAATGCACGTGTCGCTCTGAGGATGGAAAGAAAACTTGAGCTTGGAATGGAAGGGCACAGGTTCTTCGATCTCAACCGCTGGGGTATTACCGTACAGGAACTTAACAGAGTCCTTGCTTACGAAAAGACAATGCCATGGGGTAGCTCCCTGTACGGCAACGCTGTTGTTGGTCCAGAAGACGTAACATATCCAATTCCTCAGAGACAGATCGACCTCAGCAACGGAAAGCTTGTACAAAACAGATAAAAGCTTAACCATTCACAATAAAAAGTGGACTATTTCATATAGTCCACTTTTTTTTTCTACCTTAACTTCCAAAATTCATAAATACTATATATCATAATGAGGAGAAAGCCTTTTTATCTATATCTAATTATCCTGTTTATCATTACTTCGTGCAGCAAACCAACAATGTTTAAACTGCTGCCTCCTGAAAAGACAGGTGTTCATTTTATTAACAGAGTCATTGAAACTGACTCACTGAATATTATGAGCTACGAATATATTTATAACGGAGCTGGCGTGGGTGCAGGTGACCTTAATAACGACGGACTGATGGATCTTGTATTCGCAGGTAACCAGGTGCCCCCTGCCGTTTACCTGAACCTGGGCAATTTCAAATTCAAAGATATATCAACAAATCTATCATCTCTCCCGTACAAGCAATGGCTGAGTGGAGTTGCCATCGCCGATGTGAACGGAGACGGATGGCTCGATATTTACATGACATCAACAGCAAGCAATAATCCAGAAAAATGCAAAAACCGCCTCTGGATAAACCAGGGAATGAAAGATGCCAATGACCCCCATTTCATCGAAATGGCCGAACAATATGGTATTGCCGACACCAGCCAGTCAGTGAGCGCAGCCTTTTTCGACTACGACTGCGACGGAGACCTCGACCTTTATATACTTAACAATACCCTTACAAGCCGAATGAATACATCGTACAGGGCTAAAATTAATGACGGTACCGCTGGAAACAACGACCAGCTTTACAGAAACAACGGCGATGGCACTTTTACAAATGTCACACACCAGGCTGGCATTATATATGAAGGCTTTGGCCTCGGTGTTGCAATAGGCGATGTAAATAAAGACGGCTACCCCGATCTGTACATTAACAATGACTATATATCAAACGACCTCTTTTATATCAATCAGAAAGACGGAACTTTCAAAAATGAAATAAGAAAATATATATCATACCAGACCAAATCATCGATGGGGAACGATATGGCCGATGTAAACAACGATGGCTTCCCGGATATTTTCACACTCGACATGATGCCCGAAAATTATTCCAAAATCAAACAAACCATCAACGGGTTCAGCTATATCTACTATGTTAATGACGAGAAATTTGGTTACGAACATCAATACCTGAGAAACATGCTCCATCTGCACAATGGACTGATAAATGGCGAACTGATCCCATACAGCGAAGTGGGTCAGATGGCAGGCATCTTTAAGTCGGAATGGAGCTGGTCACCACTATTTGCTGATTATGACAACGATGGTGACCAGGATCTTTTAATCGCAAATGGTTACCCGAGAGATCTAACAGATAAAGACTGGACATTTTACAAGGTGAAAGTTTTTGGATTCGTAGCCGATGAAAAACATGTGATTGAAATGGCGCCAGTGGTAAAAGTTCAGAACTTTGCTTTTGAAAATCTTGACAGGATACACTTCAGAAAAAGATCAAAAGAATGGTTGCCCAATATACCCTCCTTCTCCTATGGTGCTGTTTTTGTGGATCTTGATAATGATGGAGACCTTGATTATGTTACAAACAACCTGAATGACCCTGCATTTGTCATGAAAAATACTCTCAGGGAAAAGTCAAAAAACAAGACAGGATTCCTGAGGTTGAAACTGGTGGGCAATGGTAAAAACACCCGGGCAATCGGAGCAAAGGTTGAATTATGGTCTGAAGGTAATTATCAGTTCAGGGAATTATTCCTTACAAGAGGCTATGCCTCATCGGTTGAACCAATAATACATTTCGGAACAGGAAATACCAGAATTATCGACTCGGTAAAAATAACCTGGCCAGCATCGGGAAATATAACTCTATTAAAAAATATTCAGACAAACCAGCTGCTGGAAATAAAGGAATCAGAATCATCCTTCCCTGCAAATGGTAAAATGTTACCTGAACATCATCAGTATATGTTTCAAAAAAATGATAGCATTATTCACTACACTCATCTGCAAAAGGATTTTATAGATTTCTTTTACGCACAACCCGTCCTTCCCCATAAATTTTCACAGATAGGACCTGTATTGGCAAAAGGCGACATTGACGGTGATAAAAATGAAGATATAATAATCGGATGTACAAACGTCTTACCAACAACAATTTTCCTGAGAAAAGGAGATGTTTTTGTGAAAGATTCAATCCCTGAGCTATCAACAAGAAAACCATTTTCAGAGTCAGCTATTTCAATTGTGGATATTGATAATGACAGCGATAACGATATAATAATCCTTGCAGGAGGCTATGAAAATCAGAAAGATGAAGATTACAAACATTACCTTTACAGAAATAACAACGGGACTTATGTAAGAGAGGATTTGCCTGTACCAGGTTTCCCGGCTGTAACACTACGGCCATTCGACTTCAACCACGATGGATTTACTGATATTTTCATCGGTTCAAGAGTTAAAAAAGGCAGATACCCTTTCGCCAATAAATCATGGCTAATATTGAATGAAAAAGGTAATCTTAAAAGTGACGAAAAATTGAGTTACGACATCGGAATGGTAACAGATGCCGTGTGGAGCGATATAGATAATGACGGATGGGAAGACTTAGTTATAACACGGGAATGGAATTCAGTGGCAGTATTAAAAAATAACGGCGGAAAATCTCTTGAGGTTATGAATGTACCTGACCTGTCCGATTTCAAAGGCATATGGTTTTCTATTGCTGCCGGGGATTTTGACCGCGATGGAGATGATGATTACATCATAGGAAATTTTGGTGAAAACAACCGGTTTAACATCAGTAAAAAATATCCCATGAACATATATGCCCTGGATCTTGACATGGATGGCAATCTTGATCCGATTACCACAGGTTACTGGAAAAACCCAAAAGGGAAGATGACTGAGTATCCGGTGAACTATTTCGACGAACTGCGAGGGCAATCAGTTTATTTCAGCAAACTATTCGAAAACTATGCAGAATTCAGCTATGCTGATATCCACCGTATTATCCCTCAATCCCTTATGGAAAAAGTTGAACTGAAACTCAGTATAAACACCCTTTCAAGCTATTTAGTCTGGAATAATAACGGAAAATTCACATGGGAAAAACTACCTCTTCAGATTCAGATGTCACCTGTAAAGAAGATGATAGTAAGAGACCTGAACGGCGACGGCTACCCTGATATTATTGTTACAGGTAATGACCATACATACGATATTGCTACAGGCTATATTGATGCAAACAAGGGCCTTATATTAATAAATAACGGAGACAGGACTTTTAAAGTAATGACTCCTTCCGAAAGCGGGCTACTGTTAAACGGAATGGTAGAATCGTTGCTGTGGTTTGAAGAAGATGAACCTCTGCTGATTGCAGGCATCAACAGACTTGGAACAGTTGCATACAGGTTTAAAGAAAATGGAAATAGAAAAAACAATAAATAATTCCTTTTCTTTATTCAGTTTTTACGAGGTCACCGTCAACAAACCTGAAATTCTGAATTTCCTGACACGATTCACAATTAAACAGGGGTGAACTCCTCGGATGAGTGGGTACCTTTGCTGTAATTATGCCATTATTGATATTCAGTATCTTCATATCAGATTCGACCGACCTTATTAAAGTTAGCTTACCTTCAAGGGAAAGCAGAATAAGATGCTCTGAACCTGTTACATAGTCACCCTTTAAATGGAGTACTGTTACAATGGCATCTTCCGCTCTGTCGTTGTCAATAAAGCCGGTTTTTATTGAATTTTTTTCAATAATAAAACCCCGCTCACTGTCGGATAACATTATGTTCCCGGTAGGAGTTATTTTTCTCTGATAATCTTTAAGATGCCCTGCTGCATAATTCTCAGCTATAATGGCTGCTTCTTCAACAATGTCCTTTTCTGCCTTATTATCACGCCTTGTATTATGAAAACATCCGGATAACAAAACAACCAACATTACTGGAAGAAATTTTCCGACTCCGGAAAACATACTTTTAACTTTATTATCCCTTCTTGAAAGCTTCATATTTAGTAAGAGTCCTGTCGAAAGCAAATTTATCTTTTGTTTTCAACATAAAAAAGAGCCGATACTTTGCCAAGATTAAGAGGTAGCCTGGTAAGAGTTTTTCCGCTTTTATCCTTTATATAGTTTTCAGAAATATCTATTATTTCACCATTCATGGGATTCCATAAAGCGACATCGCATGAATCCCTTAGAGTTACAAATGTATTTATACTTTTACCTGATGAATTTGCAAAAAACCAGATATTGCGGTTGTCTTTTACTTTATGGATATATGTGAGAGAGCCATCATAAGATGGTCCGATTTTTAAGGGCCACATTGGTTCTTCAAATTCAACATCCCTGACAGGTATTGCCTCCCTCATAATCGCCTCCATCATTTCAGGAGTATAATCAGGCAAAAAATAGGCTCTGCCACCTTCAGAATTACTGTTTACAAACCAGACCATAAATTCGTCAATTCTTCTCTGAAAAGAGGCTTTGACCGGCTGATCATCAGAAACTCCGAATACTTCAGCCATAATCTTCTTCACTTCATAGTCTCTGCCAATCTCAGCTGATTTTTCAGGCAATATTTTTGTTGCTATCACTATTCCGCCGGAATTATAGAAATCTCTGATTTTCCTGGCATTACTCACAGAAAGATATCGGCTACCAGGGATTATAAGAACAAAATATGACTCTTTATTAACCTCATTATTTAGTATGAGTTTGTTCCCTTTTACGATGCATCTTTCATCGAGCACTTCCGGGTGCAGGAAAGTAAAATCCTGACGTATTCCTCTGAAAATCAGTTCCCCAAGTTCAATATAGTCTGTTTCGGGTGGCACAATTCCTCCTTCCCTGGCATAGGCAGTTTCCATTGTTTTTGCATTCCGGAGGGAAGGGTCGAAGTTGCCGAAACGGTATGCTGCCTGCAATGACGCAATGGGATAAAGAATTGCCACATCTGCAACATGTCTGCCATATTGAAGCATGTAACAGAGCCTGCCGATGAATCTGTCGCTTTCCGGTGTTTTAGTACGAGGAAGGGCACCCACCTGAAAATTTACCCCCATAGCTGCCTGGTCCATAGCAACCCTGTAAACCATAAGTGTATCCATCACCCGGTATGCAGCATAAGTTTCGGCCATAAACAAAGGTTTGTCCCAGTTATATGCTGCTGAACTCACCAGTTTATAAGCCCTGTTTGTGCGGCCCCACCACCATATGTCATCAATGCCTGGCACCTGCTGATATTTGAAAGCCAGCATAAAGTCACCATTTACAGGTACCGGATTGTCAATCTCTTCCTGGTCAAAATGACCACTCAGCATGATACCGTGAGCCCGGCACCAGTCGTCCATCTGTTTTATATAGTTCTCACTGAACAGTTTTGCTCTGAAGCCCCAGAGCAAATTTCTTATTGCCCCTGTGTTGGGTCCAATATCATAAAAGAGGGCCGGGTAATACTTCATCGGGTCAAATCCGTATGTCTCCTTAAACCTCTGATTGAAATAAGGTGTCCAGGCACGACCCGCTGAAACATGCATTGCAGGTTCATCATACTGGGTTATTTTCAGCACATTACCAAAATATTTTCCCAGATAATCAAAATGTGACTGATAAACAAGGTCTATAAAAGTTTTTACAGCCTCTTTATCGAGATAATCCACGTAACCGCTTTTACGTCCCTGACCCAGCGAGGCTTTCGGATTAAGATAAAAGGCCATAATCTTCCAATCCCCTTTCGGAACATTGCAAAGCAGATTCCTTCCATCTTTAATATACCTGCTAATATCAACTAATTCCTTAGTTTGATAATTCATCATTACCGCTCCTATGGTGATATTTCCCTCAGGTATTTCAATTGTGGTTTTTGATGGACCTGATATATCTTTTTCTGTCTTTTCCAGACTCTTCCCTGCAAACTGCGGATATTTTGTATATAGCAAACCACCTGCCATCCCGCTTGGATATCCGACTTCATCATAAAAGACCACCGGCGGATTACCGTATTTAAGTCCTGATTCAATTGCCGAAGCATACAGTTTAAAATATTCCGGGCTTAAGAAAGCCACGCCCTCATCAGTTGGCTTTGTTCCGGAACCATCAAGGTATTCTTTTGAAAGGTGTGATGTTTTACCACCACTCATACCCAGATAGAAGCCACCGGTCAGATCTCTTTCCGCCCATGCCTTTATCTGCCTGTCGAGGCTCTCTTCAGTAGCATTCGACAGGTTAAGAGTAAGCCACGCAAACTGGCGGTATCCACGCGGTGGATCGGCAAACTTCTGCGGATCTATATACTTTGAGCTTTCAAATGCATCAACATTGTAAGGCTGGGAGTATAACTGAAAAGTGAGGTAAATCAAAACAACCGTGAGGAAGGAGTTCGTTTTTAATTTCTTTTGATTTACAGTTTTCATCTTTATAGGCATTGAATTTCCACTTTACTTTTTAAGTGACTCCAGTAATTTTACAACGTCAGTATGTCCGTTATTTCTTGCAAACGTCAGAGCATCATCGCCGTCAGCATCTTTCAGAAAAGGATCAGCCTTATATGCAATGAGTATCTTGACCACTTCAGTCTGCCCTTCTGCTGCAGCATACATCAGTGCTGTGTAATGTTCTTCCTTATCGGTTAAATCCGGATTGGCATTATTGTCCAGAAGTAATTTCACCGCCTGCGGAAAAGGACCAGAGGCTGCCATCATCAAAGCGGTCCTTCCATATTTGTCCTGAAGGTGGACATCAGCACCATGACTTATCAGCAATTTCATTATTTCCACATTGCCGTTGTATGAGGCATACATAAGCGGTGAACGTCCATCTTCATCAGTTATGTTAACATCTGTTCCTCTTTCGAGATGTTTTGAAACCTGGTCTATCCGGTTTTTTAATGCTGCCTCATGGAAAGGCATAAGAATTTCATAACTGTTATGAGATTGTATTCCAGTAGATTGTGCCGATACAGAATCTTTTTTTGCGGAATCTGATTTACATGCCGGTAAGACAATAGAAAGGCAAATTATTAAAAAGGACAAAACAACCAATAAATATTTCATTATATTCTTATTTTCTACACAGATATCAATAATTTCTCCTGTTGTTTCCGATCCTGACCAACAGTAGCATTCTACACCCTGTCGGGCATTACATAAGGTTTTCTGTAATCCCGGGTGAGGTATTTATCAGCTTCAGGATCATTTACAAATTTCTCGGTCTGAGGATTGAAAGTCAGTTTTCTTCCCGTTCTGTAGGATATTACTCCCAGATGACCGATTGCTGCCGAAAGATGTCCTTCAAGAATATCATTGTCAAGGTCTTCTCTTCTGCGGCTTCTTACACAGTCGATAAAATTTTTCCAGCCGTTGCTCAGTTCTTCTTTCGGAAAATCGCTGTCAGATTTTGCAGGCCCGGGTTCATTTTTTGGTCCGAAATATGTTTTGTATCCATCGCTGCTGAAGGTCATCCATTCCTGGTCGCTGTATAAGAAGCAATCACCTGAATCAGGCAGTCCTTCAGGATTTGTACAGAGGCTGCGTACTTCATTCTGAACAATCACCCCATCGTCATATTCACATACTTCGATTAATATGTTTGGTATTTCCTGATCGTCGTCGCGGCAGTATTTTCCTCCTGTGCAATGAATCTTCACCGGGTGTGTATTCTTGTTCAGAGCCCATCTTATGGTATCCATTCTGTAGATTCCGTTATTGCCAAATTCAGTGGTACTTGTATCCCAGAACCAGTGCCAGTTGTAGATATACCTGTTCTCATTGAATGGCCTGTAAGGTGCCGGACCCAGAAACAGATCCCAGTGAACGCCTGGCGGAATAGGGCTATCGGGTACTTTTTCAATTGAAACCCTGTATCTGTAAGTAATGCCCTTTGCCATGTAAACTTTCCCAAGTTTTCCTTCATGCACGAATTTGATACCTTCCTTTACAGCTTTGCTGCTTCTGTAACAGATTCCAGATTGCACAATTCTGTTGTACTTCCTGGCAGCCTCAACCATTTTGCGCCCTTCTGAAATATTGTAGCTTACCGGTTTTTCAACATAAACATCCTTCCCCGCCTGACATGCCCATACTGTCATCAGTGCGTGCCAGTGATCGGGAGTTGCAATTGAAACCACATCAATGTCTTTGTCGTCCAATAGCCTGCGAAAATCAACTTCAGTTTTTGGCTTTGAACCAAAGAGTTTTTCAACCGTTGCCACCACATTCGGGAACAATCGTTCATCAACGTCGCAGATGGTTGTTACTGCCACATTGGGTATCCCGGCGTAGGTGTTTATATGTACCATACCGCGGCCGTTTATCATTCCCCTTACATTTTTCCGTTGTCCACTGATAC
Organism: Bacteroidales bacterium; assembly: GCA_049654745.1. Lineage (GTDB taxonomy): Bacteria > Bacteroidota > Bacteroidia > Bacteroidales > VadinHA17 > LD21. Next base: position 11,924 of record JBASIK010000255.1, on the reverse strand, counting down.
CAATAACGGCAATATTGATTCTTTCATTCGGGCTGTCCGAAATCATCCGCCGAAGGTATGCCGGAGCTGCAAAAGCAACACCGGCGGCCATTGCGGAGCTCCTGATAAATTCCTTTCTTTTCATAAATTATAATTTTATTGGCTGATTCAATTCAAATTGCATTTTGAAGTGCAAGGAATAAGCCTTTATAGACTTTCATAAACTCAACCGGTTCACAGCTTACCCTTCCAATCTCAGCGTTACAGTAACCTTTATATCCTATAGAGGAAAGCAGCCTAAAAAACTCCCGGTAAGGATAGGAAGGGTCGTGAAGGTCGTGGATATGAACACCCCTGATGCGGTCTTTAACCAGGTTGAAATTATATTCCAATCCGTTACCCTGGGTATCGGATGGATTACAGTTCCAGTTTACATACACATAAGGGCTTTGTGAATAATCGATTATCTTTTTAATCACCGGAACCGAATCGGTTCGCGTTCCATGAACACATACCCTCACCTCTACTCCGTTGTCATTTCCGAATTTTCCTACTTCAGCAAGTGCTTTCCCGATCTGTTCCATTGTTTTTTCCTGCGGTACATTTTCCGGAAGGGCGTTAGGAAATACCCTTATCCCTACAGCTCCAACGTCGCGTGCAAGAAGGATGTACTCCCTGGTGCCTTCAATGTTTTTTTTAAGTTCTGCCGGGTCGGGTGAATGATACTGAAAAGCACTTGCCAGACTGATTGTTTCAATCGGAGAATCTTTAAAACGTTTTTTTACTTCTGCCCTCTGTTCAGGTGTCAGTGTTACTTCAACACCATGAGCATGTGTGGTTCGAAGTTCAACAGAAAGATATCCTGCTTCGCTACAGTTCTTGATAATTGTCTCGATATCCCACTTGCTGCCGAGCAGGTAAGTCATAAGACCTATTTTCAAAGGATTCCGATTAAGTGTTCCTGCCAGTTGTTTTTGCCGAGCTTCTGAACTGCCTGATGTAAATCCGGAAACCGCAAACGCTGTTCCTGTTATACCTGCAGAATAAAGGAATTTTCTTCTTGAAAGCCTCATTTTAATAAAAATTATTCGGTTTTTTAATTATAGAATCACAGCTTTTTCTTCCTAAATTTACTTGAGATTCCTTAAAATTAAAAATCAAATAAGCTGTATTAATTATCGACTTTAACTTCCTGTTGGCTCAAATCTTCGTCTGACCTGTAAGTGATATTGCCAATCATTAAAACAATTATTGTCATCATTATGACAATTGTAATAACTTCTTCATTTACAAAAGGAATTTTTGAAACCTCAGGGATACTCAGAAACAAAAGAATGGTAACCAGGCCACGTGGTGCAAAGAACAGAAGTGGCATAGACTTAATTCGTAATATTTTTTCAAGAAAAATCCATCGTAAAATAAAAATGAATGAAGTGATGACAAGTCCCGTGATAATGTTTTCAATATTCAGTAATCCTTTAATATTTGCATAATATCCAAACATTATGAAAAAGAATGACCTGACAAGAAATGTTAATTCTCCGACTATTTTTTTGAAGGATTCAAGATCTGTCCTGAATTTCTGAAAGTCAACATTAGCTCTTATCATCAGTATCGGATTCTCAACAAGTCTGTTGTTTGCCATCACAAGGCCGAAAATGAGAATCAGAAAAAGAGCAGGCAGATGTACCAGTTTTGCCAGAACATATACGCAGATGACTGCTGTCAGAATAATCACATAATTCACATGATACTTTGATTTATACAACAGAAAAGCAAGAGCCGCTGTAATAATAATTGCAATTATCAGAGTTAATATGCCTCCAAGTATAAAATTTGTAAAAATCCCTTTAATTACATCGCTATTATTAATCAGAACAAAATCAAATACCAGAATACCAATTATATCTGAAATTGAACTTTCATAAACGATAAACTCCCTTTTTTCTGCCGGAAGGTTTATAGCGGCCGAAATGGCAATTGCACTGCTTATCACTCCAAATGGTATGGTGTTCAGAAGGGAATCGTGCAAACTGTAATGCATGAATTTACGAATAATAAATGTCATCATTGCTGTAAAAACCAGAAAAAGGGTAGCAGCTGAAATCACCGAATTTAATATCAATCTTGATTTCTTCCTCTCCAGCTTCAGATCAAGGCTTGCTTCAAGAACAATAAGAATCAGCCCGATAGTGCCAATAACAGGTAAAAATGGTTTTAGATTGGGAATCTTCAGACCGGTTATATCCGTTAGTATTTGAATAGCTACGCCCAGTAAGATCAGGAGTATGACTGCGGGTATCTTTGTGTATTTACTGGTTATGTCAAATATATAGGCCAGAAAGACAATCAAACATAGAACAAGAATTATATAATTTGCCATGGATAAGCATTTAATTTATAAAATCTGAAAGTAAAAATACTTCCGGAAATTTATAATAAAATTATTATAAGAAAAGGAAAATTGTTTTTAATTTGCTCTGATATAAAATGTATATATCTCAGGTAAAAGTGGACAAAAATGTCTATAAGAGGCGGCTGGGAACTCTTCCAGTGTTTTTCACTGCCATTTCCACAATACTGGGTGCAATACTTTTTCTGAGGTTTGGTTTTGCTGTTGGTTCGGTGGGGTTCTGGGGAGCATTGCTTATAATAATTCTGGGGCATTCTATAACCATTCCTACGGCATTTGCCATATCTGAACTTGCAACCAATAAGCGTGTGGAAGGTGGCGGTGAGTACTTTATAATCTCCAGGTCATTCGGACTTAATATAGGAGCCTCAATTGGCATTGCCCTTTATCTTTCACAGGCAATAAGTGTTGCCTTTTATATTATTGCTTTTACCGAGTCGTTTGAATTTCTTTTTAAATTCTTTTCCGAAAATCTGAACATCAACCTGCCCCGTCAGATAATAAGCATACCTTCCTTCGCCATCCTCGGATATTATATCTTCAGAAAGGGTTCCAAACTGGGAATTAAAATGCTTTATATTGTTGTGGGAATATTATTTCTTTCCTTGTTGTTGTTTTTTGCAGGAAAAACAGAGTATCAGGTTTTGAATGGAGGAAGCATTCCTTCAGGTAATTTCAGCATTCTAAATAATTTCTTTGTCGTTTTTGCGATCGTATTTCCTGCTTTTACTGGAATGACTGCAGGGGTTGGTCTTTCTGGTGACCTGAAGAATCCGGCAAAGTCAATACCTGTCGGCACCATAGCGGCAACACTTTGCGGAATGGTTGTTTATGTTGCCGTAATATACAAATTATCAGTATCAGCCAGCCCTGAAGATCTTCTAAATGACCAGTTAATAATGGCAAGAATAGCTATTCTTGGTACGGTTATTGTCCCCCTTGGCCTTGCTGCATCAACACTTTCGTCGGCAATAGGGTCAATACTTGTTGCACCAAGAACACTTCAGGCTCTTGCTTTCGACAAATCATTCCCGTCAAGGAAAATAAATATGTGGCTTTCTGCACTCCGTAAATCGGATAATGAACCTGCCAATGCAACACTTGTGACTATTGCAATATCATTTCTTTTTGTTGCTCTTGGGAGCGTAAACGCCGTTGCGAAAATTATAACCATGTTTTTCCTGGTAACTTACGGATCTTTATGCATGATTTCTTTTCTGAATCATTTTGGTTCATCACCTTCATACCGTCCCTCTTTTAAATCAAAATGGTTCATATCACTTGCCGGAGTGGTGATGGCCTTGTGGGCAATGTTCAAGATCGACACACTGTATGCAGCGTTGTCAATCATTGTTATGTCGGGAGTTTATTTCTTTATACACTATTATCACCGCGACCGTGAAGGTCTTGAATCACTTTTTGCCAATGCACTGTTCCAGATAAACAGGAATCTTCAGGTTTACCTTCAGAGGGAAAAAAGTAAAAAAAGGCTTAAAGAATGGAGACCCAGTGCAATATGCATATCAAAAGATTCTTTTAACAGGCAAAATGCTTTCAAATTATTAAGCTGGATATCATTCCGCTACGGATTTGGCACATACCTGCACTGGATAGAAGGATATTACTCAAAAGCAACCAATAATCAGGCTTGTGAAGAGTTATCAAAGCTGATTCAACTGTATGAAACAGCCCACCAGCATGTATACGTTGACACAATAATTTCTCCCTCTTACACAGCGGCCCTCGTTCAGGCAATACAGGTGCCAGGAATCTCAGGAATGGAAAATAACATGGTAATCTTTGAATATGATAAAGAAAACCCTGAAAACCTGCCTGAAATAATAGAGAACATTGGATTGGTAAAAGCAGGTAATTTTGATATTTGCATACTTGCATCCAGTTCCAAAGTTACAAACTACAAAAACGGCATTCATATATGGATAAACCATAACGAACCTGAAAATGCCAGCCTGCTGATACTTATGGGATTTATTATCCTGGGGCACCCCGATTGGAAAAAATCCAACATTAGTGTTTTTATGACATGCAGGCAGGGTGATTATGTGGCAACCCGGCAACAATTAACAGAACTGGTTATTACAGGCCGGTTGCCTATTACTCTCAAAAACATTGAAATTATTGAAGAAGAACCAGGTGTCACAACCAGGAACTTAATCAATGAAAAATCATCTCTTGCTGCCATGGTAATGACAGGGTTCAATATTACAGCACTAAAACATGACGGTGAGTCTTTATTTAACGGTTATGATAATACGGGCACTATGCTCTTCGTTAATTCTCGCAACCAAAAAGAGATTGTTTGAATTGCACCCGGCATAGTTCCGGCTTCTATGCCACACTTATATTTTTAGTCCGACCCATCCACGACAGATTAATATTTCTACCAAATTGTTCAACAAATATCCGGTAATATAGCAGTTCTTCCTTCGAATTTAGTACATGCCCATTATCAAGAATTCTTTCTTTTAAGAATTCACTATCTTTTATTTTTCCTTCCGCATACCGTAAAATCAGATCTTTAACACCGGCACCTTCCCAGAATTTGGCCTTCGTACGATTCAATACCTTCTCAGGCAGTATGTCGGCCATAGCTTTTCGTAATATCCATTTCTCGATGTTATTTCTGACTTTATATTCTGCAGGTATTGAAAAAGCCATTTTTAAAATTTCCGGATTGATGAATGGTACATGTACTATAGTACCGTTTGCCGATGCACAACGGTCAACCCTTTGAAGGGCTGTATTATGTAACCTTCCGGTAATATCCAGAAGTTCATCATTAAGTTTCTCAATTGGAATTGTTTTAAGATATAAATATCCTGCAAAAATCTCATCGCCTCCCTCACCGGAAAAAACTTCGCCAACATAATTAGAAGCCTCTTTAGCTGCAAGGTAATTTGTAAGGCTTGATCGTACCAACAAGGCATCGAACGACTCAAGATGATAAATAACCTCCGGTAATGCCTTGATAAGATCCTCTTCCGTAACAACTATTTCATGGTGTTCTGATCCAATAAACCGGGACATTTCTTTTGCATAGTAAAGATCAGGGGCATTTTTCACTCCGGCTGAGAATGTTTTTATTCTGTTTACAAACTTTGAAGCTATAGCACAGATCACACTGGAATCCAGCCCACCTGAGAGCCATGAACCAACACTTTTTGGATCAATAATGCACTTTTCAATTATTTCGCCAAGTTTTTTCCTGAGTTTATTTGCTGTTTTGTTAATAGACTCGAAATTTCCTATATCAACTACAAGTTTAAATGAAGGTTGGAGTGCCGAGCCGTTAAACCAATATCCCGGAGTTAATTCCTTTATTTCCTTAAAGTATCTGTTCAATGCTTTAATCTCAGATGCAAAATACATTATACCAGAATTATCAAAACCATAATAAAGCGGTGCAAGACCAAGCGGATCGCGTTTCAAAATAAAACTTCCTTCTTCAGGTTCAGCTGATGCAAAATGCCCAGGTCCAAAATAATATCCAACACATTCCCTTTCAATAAATTTTTCGATGCTCCCATATTCCTGCTCATTCCAGATAATGCCCAGGGTAGTTCCCGACTTTTCCCATATTTTCAAGCCTGTTTTTCCGCGATGTCTCATTCTTTCAAGCATTCCGGTCAATCTTTGAGTTTCATTTGTTGAAGCGATTCCTGCTATACCCGCCATAGTTTAATGTTTTAAGGTTTATAATTAAGTTTTTCTATTCTTTCCTGTTCAGAAAGTTTCTCTCCTGTTTCTCTGTCAATTGCACAACAGGCGCCGTCTATTATCCGGGTTATTATTTTTCCGCACAGATAAGGTACACCCTGGAAGTGTGGTGTATCAAGCAATCCGGTTTTTATTGCGTTATAAATATTTATGGCGTCGGCCCATGGATCCTCAGATTTACCCTCACCCCTGCGCCATAGCTCATTTAGAAGCACTTTTGCCTCAGATTTAAGTTCATTTTTCCTTTCCTGTACTTTACTGTCAATTGTCATCTCTGGCATTCCATAGAGTACATTTCTTAGAACACCATGAATAATATTACAGCTCTGAATAAGTTCATCTGCCATAATTGCATGGTCCCCTTCGCTGTATCCGACAACATGAAGTATATGAGGCTTTAATGCAAGACTTATCACTGCTGAGGCTGCCAGTTGACCCATTGCAATTGATGGTTCAGGTGAGAGATGAGCGAGGCCGGCTCTCACCTGACGGAATACTTTGAAATCATTATCAATCAGTTCTTCAATCATTTCATTTTTTGCCAGCATTTTTGCTATATCCATAGCAGCGCTGGTGCCCGGAGGAGTATTAAACATATATTGAGACACATAAAATTTTACACCTGCTTTCTTTGCATTATAGGCAGCCAGAAAAGCCATTGCCACAGCAAGAGCATCATGAGCATCCCTCAGACTCCACTGGTGCGATTCGTTCACTTCAACAGGGATTCCTCTTTCTGCATACCATCGCATCACCTCCTGGTTTTCTCTAATTGCTTCAGGTATCGGGCGTTTTGAACGTCCGTCGAGCATGCTATACCATGTAAGTGGAATAGCTCCCCATGCATTGTTTATTGTTTTTACGCTCATTTCAGCCCACTTAATCAGATCTCTCGTGCCAGCATAACATCTCACCAGGGGGAAATTGCCTCGCCGGGTCGCTTTATATATGGCTTCCAGATCTTCCGGTTTTCTTAACGGCACACCACCTGCTCCGTCCTGGCTGTGATCCATCTCTTCAGGATGAAAAAAATGCTCCTGGGCATTCTGGTCGGGTCCCAGTGACAGAACATCCAGTACTCCAGCTTCTGCAATCAGTGCTGCACCTTCAACAGTTTCTTCAATGGTGGGCCTTCCAAAATGGTGTCGTATCAGAGGATAAGGATATTTTTGTTCTATTCGTTCCACAAGATTGTCGGGATACAGTATTTTTTCATCAGAAACACTCCTGCCTCGCAGATATCTTTTTATCTCCTCAACCGGCTCCGTACCCTCAAAAACCCTTTCGAAAAGTCCTGATTTAACAGCCTCAGCAGCAACAGGAGGAGTTCCACCGAATATCATTCTAATCCCCTCCAGCCCTGCATTTCTTAAAGCAACTTTTAAATCATTAAAAATTTCTGCTGCTGCCTCCGGAGTAAGTCTGTAACTCAATGCAACAATATCAGGTTTTCTCTCACATATTATCTTAATAAGACGCGACACCGGAACTGCCGGTCCGAGGGATTCAGTTTTATAACCTTCCGCCTCTGCCAGTTTCAAAAAATGATAAAGGCCGCTTACATGCACACAACTGCCAATGGCAGCACCTATAAGTGTTTTCATCTTCTTAAAAATTTATTTTTCTCCAATTGCAAGAAGTCTCAGATCCCTTAAACTCATTCTTGCTATACCAAGGTTTTCGACCGTCCTGCCATTCGACCAATAGTCACACTCATTCAGTGCAGAACCAAGATAAATCACTGAATTTATTGCAGGAGTATCAACTTTCAACATTTTACCAACTGATGCAATAGGTACAAGGCTGCATGGTATATCTTCTTCGATATATCTTACTTTCAATGATTTGGGAGCAAGAATGCCTCTGTAACCGACATTTTTCTTCATAGCTTCATAAAGGGTATTTCCTTCTACGCTATATGCCATATAAAGCCATTGCCGGGCAGAAATTGCCCTTATTCCCAGAGCCTCGGCTACTTTAATACGCTCCTGGTCAATCCTTTCCAGTACTTTTGTTACTGATATGGTTGCTCCCTCATGATAAAACTGAAAATCAACATCATGTTCTATCCACCCTGCATTCATTACACACAGTGCAGGGTGAAAAACACTACCAATATTCTCAAAGCTGGTTTTGAAAACATTGTCACCCGGAACGAACTGGGGATAAAAATGCCTTAACTTATCTATAACATAGGGAATAAGATGAGCTCTGATGGAAGCAACTGGAATTGAATGTTTGATTCTGAAGATATGAACCTGCGACGGACCTGTTGCCCGGGAAGCATAAATAAAAGTCTGTGCTTCGGCAATGATCACATCCGCTTTTACATTCATTCTTTGCAGAACCTGTTTGAATTCAATAGCTCCGAAGGTCCTGCCGGGGTGAAGTACAACAATTTGTCCATCAACCAGATGTGGTGCCATCTGTTCTGCCAGCCATTTATGTGCATAGGCCGGTACGACTACCATAACAAGTTCGACTCCTTCAATGGCTTCTTTCATGTTTGTGGTTGCCAGATTTATTTTACCGAAACCATGAATCTCTCCTGTCACCTCTATTGTACCTGATGACTTTACACCCCAGAGTCTTTCCTCACTGCGATTGTATAGATTTACCTGATGCCCCATTATTGCCAGATGACCTGCCATTGCAAGTCCACCATGCCCGGCACCAATAACTGCAATCTTACTAATGTTCTTCTTAACCGATTTGCCCATGATATTATTTATTTATTATCAACCTTTGTAACTTTAATAAATTCAAATTTAGTGAAATATAATGTCTATTAACGGGTTTATATGATTCTTAATAAGAAAACAAGAGCCCCTCGTGTGACGGACTCTTGCTGAAAAACAAAGTAAAAAGGCCAGAAAGAACATTATTACAAAACAGGATGCGAAAATTTACCACAACTAATATCGGAAATCTATATTAAATAAACCTTAAAATGAAATTAAAAATTCATTAAATACCCAAAACGCTGTAAAACAAATATTTAACAGTATGCGACGGAATTTTAATTACTTAAGAAATTCTAAACAAAGTTACTACTTATCTACCCTGATATTTACTGTTTATCCGCCACTGGCAGAAAAACCTTAACAGTGGTACCTTCTCCGAATACTGAAAAAATTTCGAGTTTACCATTATGGCTTTTAACTATTTGATTTACAAGAGCTAATCCTATGCCATGACCTGGAATAGTTTTAACATTACTACCCCTGAAGAAAGGTTCAAAAATTTTATTCAGTTCTTCAGAAGATATTCCCATTCCTCTGTCTTTAATTTCAACGCATACCATGTTTCCTGTCAGGCTGAGAAATAGATCTGCCTCTTTATCAGGTGAATACTTGCATGCATTATCAATTATATTATTGAATGCCGTTTTTAAGAGAAATTCATCACCGGATACAACAATCTGATCCGAATCAGTTAGAGACTCATCAAGATTGATATTTATTGTATAATCACTTTTGTATTTTCCCATTTCCTCCTGTACCTGCCACAGCACATCATCAATCCTGACCCTTGCTGTGAGGTCAGCAGGATTTACTGAAGCAGTCCTTGCTATAAGCAAGAGTTTGTTGGCAAGTTCCGTAAGCGACCTGATATCCTCAAGAATTGAAACGAGCTCTTTTTTGTATTCTTCGGTTGAACGGTCCTTCATCAGAAGTACCTCAATCTGGGCATTTAGTGATGAGAGGGGCGTCCTCAATTCATGTGATGCATTTGCTATAAACTCCTTCTGAACCATAAATGCCGCTTCAAGTCTTTCGAGCATTTTGTTGAATGTTTTTGCAAGCCTTCCCAGTTCGTCCTTCCCATTGCCTTCATCGACCCTGAGATGAAGGCTGGTAATTGAAATTTCCTCAACCCTTCTTACCACATCTGAAATTGGTTTGAGAGCCCGGCCTGAGTAAAACCATCCTGCCACAGCAAATAAAAATAGACTTGTTACACAAACTGCTGTCAGAATAAGTCTCAGGTTTTTCAACCTCAGCAATCCTGCAGCATCAGTTGCTGCAGCAATAACTGCAAACCTGTTTGCGCTTTCAGCATAGAGCAAACCAACTACTTCGTAAGGCTCCTGGCGATAGGTAATTCTTCCAAGCCTCCAGAGCCTATCGAGGACATCTTCATCAATTTTTATTGCACCTTCTTCATCAGAGGTATACAAAGTATCTCTCTCATAATTAAGAATTATGGTTTTCTCATCGGGAAGACTTGCCGGGTTGTCTTTCTCAATCCTCTTCAAAAGATCGGCATTAATTTCCTCCACTTCAAGCAGAAGTTTTGCTGTGTTCTTTGCCCTGTTCTCAATTCTACTATAAAAATCTTCCCTCCGGTAATTATCCGATAAAAAATATATAGCTGCCGAAGCTACAATCATTATTATACCGTCAAGAAGAAGAAATTGAAGCGTGAGTCTGGTTCTTATTTTCATGGTTAATATTTATCATCTATCAAATATCCCAGTCCTACTCTGGTATGTATAAGTTTTTTATCAAATCCTCTGTCAATTTTCTTCCTGAGAAAATTGACATATACATCCACCACATTGGTATTTACGTCCATGTCGGAACCCCATACTTTTGTAGCTATATCATTTCTTGATATAACTCTTCCGCTGTTTTTCATAAGATACTCCAGTAACAGAAATTCTTTGGCTGTCAGTTCAATAACCTTATCCCCTCTTCTGGCAACCTTCTTGTCGAGATCCAGCTCAAGGTCGGCCACCACAAGTTTGTTCGATGATTCGATCATATCTGAAAATCTCTTTAATAGTGCCCTTATCCTTGCCAGAAGCTCCCTGAATTCAAAAGGTTTTACAAGATAATCGTCGGCTCCGGCATCGAAACCGGATACTTTATCATCTGTCGTACCAAGTGCTGTAAGCATCAGAACAGGACGACGGGGATTTTGCTGCTTGAATTTCTCACAAAGTTTTAACCCGCTTATATCAGGAAGAATAATATCAAGAATTATCAGATCATATTCATTCTGTTTAATAAGTTTTTCTGCATTTTTACCATCGTAAGCAATATCAGTTTCAAAGTTGTTTTCGATCAATCCTTTCTTAAGAAAAGAAGCCAGTTTACGCTCATCCTCAACAATCAATATTCTCATGGAGAAATAATTTACTGTTTATTTAGTTTATGTTATTTTCTTAACAATTTCTGAATATTATAAAGTTTATTCAAAGCTTCCAGCGGAGTAAGGTTATTAATATCTATACCTGCAATTTCATCTCTGATCTGTTTCAGAACAGGGTCGTCAAGCTGGAAGAAGCTCAGTTGCAAGCCTTCCCTTCTATTTATTATTTCGTCAATTGGTCTTGCCAGTTCCTGTTTATTGTGACTCTGTTCGAGCTCCTTCAATATTTCATCTGCCCTTTTTACAATGCTTTTTGGTATTCCTGCCATTCTTGCCACATGTATCCCGAAACTGTGTTCGCTTCCTCCACGTTTAAGCTTTCTCAGGAAAACAACTTTATTGTCAAGTTCTCTTACTGACACATTATAATTCTTAACTCTCGGAAAAGAGTTCTCCATTTCGTTAAGTTCATGGTAATGTGTGGCAAAGAGTGTTTTTGGCCTCAAGCGGTTTTCGTGGAGGTATTCCACAATAGCCCATGCAATCGATATTCCGTCGTAGGTACTAGTCCCCCGGCCTATTTCATCAAGTAGTATCAGGCTTCTATCCGACAGATTATTGAGAATGCTTGCCGTCTCGATCATCTCCACCATGAATGTCGATTCGCCAAGGCTTATATTATCAGATGCTCCTACAC
>JBASIK010000254.1:0-1807 GCA_049654745.1 Bacteroidales bacterium | reverse complement strand
CTCCCAAAGCTACATCCGGTTGAATGCCGGCAGCATTGGCAAGGACTAACTTCGATTCATCAGGCATGATGGAAAATTTAACCCGGATTCCAGTTTCAGGTGTAAAAGTTTCGTCCGAAAGTGATTGTAGTAAATCGACATATTGTCGAGGACGGTTCACCCAGACGTTCAGTTCATCTTCACCTGCTTCAATTGAATAATAAGGATCTGGCTGGAATGAATAAACAAATCGTCTAACACCATCAGTAAACGAGGTTAGAAATGGAATAGTAACTTCTTCTGGTAGCCGATCTGAAGAATGAATGTAAATTTTATCAATAGTCAGAGGCTGGCTCTGCAGGGAGGGGAGTACCGTACCCAGGAGTTGTGCAGCAGAACCGGAGCCTTCAGACAAACGATTTAAATAAATCGGTACTTTATTTGGATCTGCTGCCAAAAACCGAATGTTATCAATTGCAATTTGGTAGGCTAATATCTCCTGAGAAGAGAGATTCCCATTGATGGCAAATAATGAATCTTTGTCAGCTTGTAATTCCTCTGCCATCTTCACCAGTCGCTGCTCAAGGTCCGGGATATACTCGGTAATTTCCCATTCCTTATAGCGGTTGGGTTGATTGCCAGTAAGTTTTTTAATTTCTAAGGATAAATTATTAATATCAATAAGGGCTAGTTGAATTCTTTCAATGGCAAGGCGGTAAGGCGAATCAGTTGCTTCGATACCCAGAATATTAGATCCCTTTGATAGGTATATTTTGAATGGCGTCTCACCACCGATGATTTGATTAGACCAATCCGTAGAATATCTAAACGGAACCTGGTTTATCTGCTTAAATGGAACTTCATCGTTGATCATAATCTTGCGGTAGACTGTAAAATTATTCTTCGTGTTTTGGATTGCTCTAAGGGTTATATAGTAATACCCGTCTTCGGGTACTTCAAATTCATAGTAAACTGTCGTGCCACTATCCTGCCAGCTTTCCCCTCCCAAAGTGTTGAGCATTAATTTATAAGTGTCGTATGGAGTTACTTCCAAGCTGCGAGTATGAACTGGGCGGATAGAAGTGTCATTTTTGAAAGCTGGAAGTTCAGCTTCCATTTCAAGCAAAAATCCTTTTGAATCCGAGGCTGGGTTATCAGCTAAATATTGTTGATAGTCTACATTTTCCGTAAAAGGTTGAATGTAGATACTACCCAAATACATGGCTTCTTGCGTAACCTGAAAATTAAAGCTATGTTCTCCCTTTGTAAGATATATTTGGACGGGGTATTCCAAGCTAAACTTCGCATCACGCATGGGAACCTTAGCCCACCGCATCATTTGGACTTGAGGTATCAATGCTTGGTTTCCATAGCGATCTAAGGGGAAATCATTGCTTTGGTTTTGGTAAAAGATTGGAAAAATTATGCGCCGAGCATCACTAACAGGAAAATCCCCATCAACCCGTAGCTGCCCCTCTGGTTTAATCAAAGGAGAACCAGCTGCCACCATATCGAATGAAACAGTATAGAAGTTATCTTCAGTGATATTTACCTTGAAGGTTATTTCCTCATCTTGTTGCAGCAAAATGCTAGGTTTTGGGTATAGCTGAGCAAATTCATCGTTAGCAAGTGGTAATCCAAACCAATCAGCGCCAATCTCTATGGCAACATCTTCTTGCCTAACTGGAGTTGATAATGTTTGGGCATCTTGAATATCTATTGAAGCAGCTTGGCCAAGTGTGGTCGATAACAATGTCAGTAAAAAAGCCAAGATGCTTATGACGTTTCGAGGTTTAGGAGTTCTGAACATCATTCCAGCTTTGCTCTA
>JBASIK010000253.1:0-33372 GCA_049654745.1 Bacteroidales bacterium | reverse complement strand
GGAACGGCAGTCTATATAACCCAGGATATAGGTACTGCTGTTGTAAGGCATAATGACTACAAATTTGATAAGTGCATTTATGTTGTTGGTAATGAGCAGAATTATCACTTCCAGGTCCTGAAAGCCATATTAAAGAAAATGGGTTTTGCTTGGGCAGATGGCCTGATACATTATTCCTATGGCATGGTTGAGCTTCCGGAAGGGAAGATGAAATCACGCGAAGGGACTGTTGTTGATGCAGACGACCTGATTGAAGAAATGATAAATACAGCACGCGATGTGTCGCTGGAACTGGGTAAACTGGATGGTTATTCTGAAGAAGAAAAGAATGAAATTTTCAGGAAAGTTGGACTTGGAGCTTTGAAATACTTCATCCTTAAAATTGACCCTAAGAAAAATATGCTCTTCAACCCTTCCGAATCAATTGATTTCGATGGTAATACAGGTCCCTTTATCCAGTATACCTATGCCAGAATTAGATCGGTAATGCGAAAGGCAATGCAGAATAAAATAGATCCTAACCCCAAACTTTTGCAATCAGCCCAACCCAATGCAAAAGAGATAGAACTTATTAAATTAATTAAAAAATTTTCAGAAACTGTCACAGAATCAGCAATGACTTATAATCCGGCTAATATTGCAAATTACTGTTATGAGCTGGCGAAGGAATTTAATCAGTATTATCACGATTATACAATTCTGGGGGAGAAAGACCCTGTAACAAGAAATTTCAGACTCATGTTGTCCGACAAAATCGCTTATGTTCTTTCTGAAGCAATGGGACTTCTGGGTATTGAAATGCCTGAAAGAATGTAGTACTTTTTATACTTAATATAAAATGTTTGAGAATCTGACAGAACGGCTTGAGAGATCATTTAAAATCCTTAAGGGGCAGGGGAGAATAACAGAAATAAATGTTGCAGAGACCCTTAAGGAGGTACGACGCGCTTTGCTCGATGCAGATGTCAACTTTAAAATTGCAAAACAGTTTACTGATACAGTAAAACAGAAAGCCTTAGGACAAAAGGTTCTGACTGCAGTCAACCCGTCGCAGATGATGATTAAAATCGTCCACGACGAATTGTCTGAATTGATGGGGTCAGAAAAATCTGACATCAACCTTAAAGCAAATCCTGCAATTATTCTTATTGCCGGTTTACAGGGTTCTGGTAAAACAACATTCAGCGGGAAACTTGCCCAGTGGGTCAAAAATAAACATAACAAAAAACCTTTGCTTGTTGCCTGTGATATTTATCGTCCGGCAGCTATAGAGCAGCTAAAAATAATAGGAAATCAGATTCAGACACCTGTTTATACAGGACAACCTGGCCAAAACCCCGTATCGATAGCCATCGAATCAGTAAAGGAGGCAAAACTTAAAGGTTATGACGTACTGATACTCGATACTGCAGGAAGACTTGCAATTGACGAAGAGATGATGGCTGAAATAGCATCGATACGCGATGCAATCAAACCTACTGAAATATTGTTTGTGGTCGATTCAATGACAGGCCAGGACGCTGTGAACACAGCCAGGGAATTTAATGAACGCCTCGATTTTACAGGCGTGGTACTAACAAAACTGGATGGCGACACAAGAGGTGGTGCAGCCCTGTCAATAAAGGCCGAAGTCAATAAACCGATAAAATTCGTCAGCACAGGAGAAAAGCTCGATTCTATTGATATATTTTATCCGAAAAGAATGGCTGACAGAATTCTGGGCATGGGAGACATTGTAACACTGGTTGAAAAAGCCCAGGAACAATACAATATAGAAGAGGCCCGTAAACTACAGAAGAAGCTAGCCAGAGACCAGTTTGATTTTAACGATTTCATGACCCAGATTCAGCAAATTAAGAAAATGGGTAATGTCAAGGATCTTATTGGCATGATACCGGGTGTGGGAAAAGCAATTAAAGATCTCGACATAGATGATAAAGCTTTCAAAAGAATTGAAGCCATTATACAGAGCATGACCCCGCAGGAAAGAAGCAATCCCCATATTATTAACGGAAGCCGACGTAAAAGAATAGCTGCAGGAAGTGGTACTTCAGTACCTGAAGTGAATAAACTTTTGAGGCAATTTGATGAGATGCGAAAAATGATGAAAACCATAGCCAAAGGCGGTAATCCGGCAAAACTTATTAATAGGAGATAAACTCATCCATAATGCAGATAATTGACGGTAAAAAAATTGCAGCTGAAATAAAAAGGGAAATTGCAGCTGAAGTGGATAAAAGAAAATCAAAAGGTCTTAAAATTCCACATCTTGCGGCTATTCTCGTTGGAAATGACCCTTCAAGTGAAATTTACGTCTCAAACAAGATAAAAGACTGTAAAGAGGTAGGATTCAATTCAACTCTTATAAGATTCGACTCAAATGTTCGGGAGAATGAGTTGATTGATAATATAAAGAAACTCAACAGCGATTATGAGGTTGATGGCTTTATTGTACAACTTCCTCTTCCTGACACTATTTCAGAAAATAAGATAATTGAATCCATTGATCCCTCAAAGGATGTAGATGGTTTTCATCCGGTTAATGTTGGAAAAATGGTTCTTGGTATTCCCTCATTCCTCCCTGCCACTCCTTATGGGATAATTGAACTGATAAAAAGAACAGGAATAAAAACCGCAGGAAAACATTGCGTTGTAATCGGAAGAAGTAATATTGTTGGCCGGCCAGTAAGTATTCTACTTTCTCTGAAAGGGATAGATGCCACAGTTACTGTTGTTCACAGTAGAACAGAAAACATTAAAGATATTATTTTACAGGCCGACATACTTATAGCAGCACTAGGATCCCCCGGATTCGTTAAAGCAGATATGGTAAAAGAGGGCGTTGTAATTATTGATGTCGGAACCACCAGAGTAGTAGCACCTGAAACAAAATCGGGCTGGAAACTGGTTGGTGATGTTGATTTTGAGAATGTTGCTCCAAAGTGCTCATATATTACTCCAGTTCCAGGAGGAGTTGGTCCTATGACCAGAGTATCACTTTTAAGAAACACCCTTCTGGCTGCAAGTCTGAAAGATTAAAGAAATCAGTAAATAACCCTTGATACAGGCAGGTTGAACCCTGTGAAATAAAGGTCATACCTTCCGCTTCCACCCGGTCTGTCGGATGAAAATAATATCGCCTGATTGGAAAAATCTTTATTATAAATTATTACTGGTCTGAATTCATTGTGTGATGAATTAACAGATGGGCCAAGATTGTAAGGAGAACTCCATTTCCCGTTTTTATAAACTGAATAATATAAATCAAACCCGCCTAGCCCCCCCGGTCGGTTCGATGTAAAAACCATGATATTCATATAAATATATGGAGCCATCTCGTCAAAACTACTGTTGATACTGTCAACTTTTACTGCCATTTCGGGAGCCCCAGAAAAAAATAGATCGGTAACAATCCCGGCGTTTCTTTTCAAAACATATATATCGTAATTCCCGTCTCTGTCAGAACAAAAATAAATCGAGTCGCCATTAAAATCAAAAGTTAGATAACTGTCATTGAATGAGGTGTTTATTACCGTGATCGGGAAAGGCCCTGTAACATTTGGTGCATTATTCCCCAAACGTGGCAGGTTTTTAACATAAAACAGATCAAGGCCGTTATCCCCGGTTTCAGATGCATAAATCAGATATTCATAGCCGTCACTCGAACTGAAATAACTGTAAGGACCAAAATCATTGAGAGCTGTATTAGTTTTATTAATGATAGTCGCATAATATATATCGGACGTAATATCGCTGCTAAGCACAAAATTACCCGTCTCTTTGTCGAAATCAAACGAAATTATCCCCTGAACAAAATCAAATTGCCCTCCCTTGCTTCCCCTGTTGCTTGAAAAAATAACCGGATGTGTACCCGAAACTGAATACAGATTTAAGTTGTAATCATCATATTCCGAATTCAGCCCTGAGAGGTTATACAGCGAATCAGGAAATATTCCCATGGGAAACTTAACTGGATTATCCTTTTTTTTACATCCCCCGCTATAAACTATCAGGAAAAATAAAAAAGCAATGAAAATGAATAAATAATTAGGCTTATATAAGATTTTCATATTAATAAAATATGTTTCAACAAAATTAAGATTTTATTTTCTTATCGTGAAAGAAACCCCCTCAAATAATTGAAGAACCGGGTTTTGCCCGGCCCTTCTGCATAGAATTTAGGTTAATTCTAGGGTATATTGGGTATGAGGGTTTCTAAACATATAGATGATTTTTATTAACCAACGGTTGCGTTGTGTTATAAATAAATAGTTTCTTTTTTCTTTTTGTATTTTATTAACAGGTTTTAATGTTTATTAAAGTTATAAAATGTTTATAAATGATATTTGCTTAACTTTTTGAGGAAAAAAATAATATTAACTTTGAAAAGTTTTTACTGGAGATTAAATGGAAGAAGAAAGACGCTGGTTTTCACAGGAGGAAGATGAAGTCCAGAAAATCATTCAGAGATTTGAAAGGATGAAAAGAAATAATGAAAATTATTTCTTTGATGTTATTGAATTTGAGGCAATTATTGATTATTATCTTGAACGGAATAATCAGGCAAGAGCATTTGAAGCAGCTTCAATAGCAAGTAAGCAACATCCAAATTCAGTACCTATTCTTTTAAGAAATGCAAAAGTTTTGCTTGATAGGGGAAGAATAGCTGAATCACTGCTCATTCTTAAAAAACTTGAGACTATAGAACCTGGGAATCATGAAATTTTTCTTGTAAAAGGTACTGCTCTTGGTATGATGGGCGATATTCAGGGTGCAAGAAAAATGTTTGACCTTGCCCTTGCAAAAGACTCGGATGATGTGGAGAATATACTTTTTTCAATAACCTCAATACTGCAAAACCTTAATTACTATAAGGAAGTAATACCTTATCTCGAACGACTTATTGAACTTGAACCTTATTATCCAGAGCATCTGTATGACATGGCATATGCCTACGAAAAAATCAATGATTTTGAAAACAGTATTAAATATTACACCAGGTTTCTCGATGAAGAACCCTTCTCAGATAGTGCCTGGTATAACCTTGGAATGATCTATAATAAAACAGAACGTCATTATGAAGCCCTGGAAGCATACGATTATGCACTTGCTATAAATCCTCAAAATGACTTCGCATTGTTTAATAAGGGTGTAGTCCTGGCTTATCTTGGCAAATATGAAGAGGCAATTCATGCATATCAGGAATACCTTCAGATTGAACCTGAAAGCCATGAGGCCATGACATATATCGCAGAGTGTTACGAAAAAACTGGGAACCCATCTCTTGCAAAAAAATACTACTATGAGGCAATTGAACTGGCACCCGATTTTACTGACGCATGGATTGGACTGGGAATTGCTGAGCTTAATAGCGGCAATGCCGAAAAAAGCCTTGGCTTTTTCAGAAAAGCTGCCGAAATAGACTCAAATAATCCGGAACTGTGGTATTTTACTGGAAAGGCTTTTATTCTGACTGGCAATAAGAAACGAGCATTAAGATGTTTTAGAGAATCACTTAAAATAGACCCTTATTACCATGATTCATGGTATGAATTTGGTAAGATTATAATTGAAGAAAAACTTGCCACCAGAACGTTATCTCTTCTAAATAAGGCATATAAAATAATTGGCGACATACCGGGGATTAATTACCTGATGGCAGCATTATATTCCCAATCAGGCAACAATAAATCAGCCATAGTTCATCTAAAAAAAGCACTGGAACTTGATAATAAAATATTTGAAAAATTCATTGATTTCTTTCCGAAGGAGATTAATAATAAAGATTTACGTAGTCTGTTAAAATGTCTAACCAGAAATACTTAATCTGTATGAACTTTAAACTGCCCTTTATTCCTGAAAGACCCTCTAAACCTAGAACCAGAGGACTTACAATGGTAATGGACAAAGGACTGAGTGTGAGGGAAGCCGAAGATTTTATGTCGGTGGGAAGTGAATATACCGATTATGTAAAACTCGGCTTTGGAACTTCAATTATCACTCCCGATTTAAAGAAAAAAATCAAAGTATACAAAAAAGCAGGTGTGATACCATACTTTGGAGGTACGCTATTTGAAGTATTTCTAATAAGAAACATGTTTGACGAATTTGTCAGATTTATTCAGGAATATGAAATTACTATGATTGAGATATCTGACGGTTCATACGATATTGAACATTCCCGGAAACTCGAATACATAAACAAACTCTCAAAGATAGCTACAGTTATTTCAGAGGTGGGATCAAAAAAGAAAGAAATAGTGTATTCCCCTGACCAATGGGTAGCAATGATGAAGTCGGAACTTGAAGCCGGTTCGGTTAAAGTAATTGCAGAAGCAAGGGAATCGGGTACAATAGGCATTTATAATGATGATGGTTCTATTAATCATGCAGTTGTGGATGCGATATCAACCCATGTTAACCTTGATAATGTTATTTGGGAAGCCCCAATGAAATCCCAGCAGGCGTGGTTTATAAAACATTTTGGCGCAAATGTTAATCTTGGAAATATTCCTCCCAATGAAATAATCCCACTCGAATCGTTACGGCTAGGTTTGAGGGGAGATACCTTTTTCCAGTTCCTCCCAGATAACTTAAAATAAGGCCGATCAAAAACTACTGGAGAATTTTATTTTTTTTGTTCATGAGATGAGAAAATATGGCCTGATTGGGTACCCGCTTGAACATTCTTTTTCAAAGAAATACTTTGCCGAAAAATTCAGAAATGAAGGCATTGAAGATGCTTCATATGATAACTACCCTCTGAAAAGTGTAAAGGAATTTGAAAAACTTATTAAAGAAGAAAAAGAATTATTTGGACTAAATGTTACAATACCATATAAACAGGAAGTTATTCCTTTTCTCGATTCAGTTGACACTGAAGCATCCGAAGTGGGAGCTGTGAATGTTATTAAAATATACCGTTACGGTGATAAAATTGTGTTGAAAGGTTATAATACTGATATCTATGGTTTCAGGGAGTCATTAAAGCCTTTTTTAAACAGAAAAGTAAGCCATGCATTAGTACTTGGAACAGGTGGAAGTTCAAAGGCTGTTGCCTATGTTCTTGGAAAATTGAGTATAAAAGTAATTTTTGTTTCACGTATAAAAAAACCGGAATGCATAACCTATGAGGATATTAATGAGGAAGTTATCGACACTACAATGCTGATTGTCAATACCACACCGGTTGGAATGTACCCAATGATTGATAATAAACCGGATATACCTTATCATTTGCTCTCCACGTCACATATTCTATACGACCTTATTTATAATCCCGAACAAACTCTTTTTCTCAAAGAAGGTTTAAAAAGAGGATGTACAATAATAAACGGACTGGAAATGCTGAGGCTGCAGGCTGAAAAATCGTGGGAGATATGGAATTATCCTGATTAGGAAAAAATGTCTCCCGGATATTCAATGCCTTCAAGAAACAAACCTTTCGCTGGAACAGATTTCCCAGCTTTGCATCTGTCGCGGGCATTGATAATCTTTTCAAAATCATCCAGATTTATTTTCTTACGCCCTAATTCTACCATCGTCCCTACAATTGCTCTAACCATATTTCTGAGAAATCTATCGGCTTTAATGGTGAAAATGAGAAGATTATCTTCATCTTCCCATTTTGCATAATGAATGTTGCAAATATTTGTTTTTGCATTTGAATGCAGCTTACTGAAACTTGTAAAATCTGAATGTTTTGTCAGTATTAAGCAGGCTTTGTTCATGCAGTCTAAATCAAGATGGTAAGGCACAAACCATGATGTATCTTCACTGAAAGGATCTTTATTCTTGGTTATATAATATCTGTATGTTCTGGAAACTGCGCTATACCTTGCGTGTGCATCATTTCTAACCTTTTTAATTCTTTGTACTGCAATGTCAACAGGGAGAAACCTGTTTAATCTGGTCAAAAGGTTTTTTCTGGTTTCCAGATCATTATGAATGCTGTCGAAATGTGCACAGAAAAATTTCGCATGCACACCCGAATCCGTTCTGCCTGCTCCGGTAGTTGAAATCTTTTCCCTTAATATGGTACTTAAAGCTTCATCTACAACTTTCTGAACGGTAATTGAGTTGGGCTGAATTTGCCATCCAAAATATTTTGTGCCTTTGAATGAAAGAAATATGAAGTATCGTGTAGTCATGTGTTTTATTTACTGTAAATATATTCAATGTATAAATTTCTTTTTTTCTGGTTATTAACAATAATTAACTCAAGATGAATTTCGAAAAATCCATAATTTGCTTATTTGCTGAATAACAGATTACTATTGAAATTTGTCTTGATTAGTCAATTTTGTCTTTAATAATTTATAATATTGTTAATCAAACAATTACCCTCAGGGTCTGTCATCTGAGAACAAATATTTTGTTCTCTGGCTATTAGGTAAATAATATTTCAATATTTTTGAAAATTCATCTTAAAATGTAAATTTACAATCGTTAAAATTAACCAGAACAGTTAAACCTTAAAACTATATCACTATGACAGAACAAAAAAGTACACAGGCAGCCGGTATGGCATTTATGGGGATGATTTTTTTCCTTTTTGGTTTTGTAACCACATTTAATATCACACTGGCTGATAAGTTTAAAGCTGTTTTTGAATTAACGAATTTCGAGACTCAGCTTGTCAACTTTGCATTCTTTTTGACCTATTTTCTTCTCTCCTTTACTGCAGGGGGGATTATTAAAAAAATCGGGTACAAAGGAGGTGTTATTCTGGGTTTGTTGCTGGTGGCATTAGGTAGTTTTCTGTTTTTTCCGGCCGCCAAAGCTCTTTCTTTTCCTTTCTTCCTGATTGCAATTTTCATTATGGCAAGCGGTGTGGTATTTCTGCAGGTAGCAGCCAATCCTTACGTCACGGCTCTTGGACCTTCAGAAACAGCATCAGCAAGGCTGAATCTGACACAGGCGCTTAATTCAATTGCAACCTATCTTGCTCCGATCATCGCGAGTGTTTTTGTATTCAAGACTACCGCTGAAGCAGCACTAAGCGCAGCTGAAGCTGCCCAGTCGGTTCCAACACCTTTTATTATAATAGCTGTAGTGGTTATTATTATTGCAGTAGCAATCTATTTTATGAAGCTTCCTGTAATACCCACACAGGGTATCGAAAGGAAAAGTGTGTGGAAATATTCCCATGTTTTACTCGGAGCCTTGGGTATCTTCTGCTACGTGGGTGCTGAGGTTGGCTCTGCTGCAATGCTTCAGAGGTACTTCCAGGAAGCCATCAATATTGCACAATCCGACGCTGCAAAAATGATTGCTCTCTACTGGGGTGGTGCTATGATTGGAAGATTCTATGGTTCATTTATGTTATCAAAAATTGAGGCATCCAGGAAGTACATGTATACCGCTATTGTAATTGCTTTTGCAATTTTCGTCGGATGGTTCGTAAGGCGCGAAATTACTGATGGATTAATATTTGCTGGAATAGCAGTTGTAAATTACCTGGCATTTCTTATAGGTAAAGGAAAACCCAACAGGTCACTTGCAGTGTTTGGAATTATAGCTGCATTATTATTGCTTGTAGTAATGTCTGTTTCAGGAAATATTATCCTCTGGCTGGGTCTTTCCGTTGGGTTCTTTAACTCAATAATGTTTCCAAATATCTTTACTCTTGGTGTTGACGGACTTGATAAGGGAGAACTCAGCATGGCATCAGGCCTTATTAACAGCCTGATAGTTGGTGGCGCAGTTGTTCCGGTTCTGATGGGACTCGTTGCTGACAGTGCAGGTGTTAGATATGCATTTATTCTTCCTATTATCTGCTACCTGTATATTGTATTCTTTGCTCTTGTGGGAAGCAAGCATAAATAACATCTGTCTTTATTTTTTGGCATCTGATTTTAATTTGAAAGAGGTTGTCTGGAGATGTTTTAGACAACCTCTTTAACATAATTTTGTATTTCATTATTATATATTTGTTTTTCCGGATAACATAAAAACATTAAATAATGAAAACTTCTGAATATCTCATCAAATCAATTAATGGCGGTGATAATAAAATTTTCCGCGAGCTTTACGGTAATGAACCTGCTGAACTTAAAAGACATGCCCAGAGGTATGAAACTCTTTTACGACAGTTCGAAAAAAACTTTGGCAAAAAAGAAGTTGAAATTTTTAGTTCACCAGGCAGAACCGAAATAGGAGGAAACCATACCGACCATAACTGGGGCAGGGTACTTGCTGGAGCAGTCAATCTCGATAATATATGTGTGGCAGCTAAAAATAATACAAACATAATTCGTATTATATCAGAAGGTTATCCTCGTTTTGAAGTAGATCTGACTTCCCTTGCACCTGTTGCTGCCGAGAAATACACCTCTGCAGCACTTGTACGAGGAATATGTTCACGATTTAAGGAATCAGGCTACAAAATCGGAGGCTTTGATGCATGTATTGATAGTGGTGTACCTAAGGGTTCAGGACTAAGCTCCTCTGCTTCATTTGAAGTTCTTATAGGTGTTATCCTTAATGAACTTTTCAACGACGGAAAAATTGACCCCGTTCAAAATGCTATAATCGGACAATATTCCGAAAATAATTATTTTGGTAAACCTTGCGGTCTTATGGATCAGGTTGCAATTGCTATGGGAGGCCTGATTACCATTGATTTCAAGGAACCTGCAAATCCAGTTGTGAAAAAAGTCAATTTTGATTTTACTTCAACTGGATATTCACTTGTTATAACTGATACAGGTGGCAGCCATGCAGATTTGAATGATGAATATGCTTCAATTCCGGCCGACATGAAAGCAGTTGCCGCTGAACTGGGTGCAAAAGTGCTCAGACAGGTAACTCTAGAACAGATAATTGAAATTGCCCCCAGAATAAGGGAAAAAGTAGGTGATAGAGCAATACTTCGTGCGATACATTTCCAGAAAGATAACCAGAGAGTAGTAGACCAGGTTAATGCGCTTGAAAGAAATGATTTCCGTGCATTTCTGGAAATGGTTGTAGAATCAGGTTACAGCTCCTACATGTATAATCAGAACATTTTTGCTGTTATAAATCCCAGGGAACAGGGAGTCTCTCTTGCTCTTGCATTGAGTGAACTTGTACTGAAAGGAGAGGGTGCATGGCGTGTTCATGGAGGTGGATTTGCCGGAACTATTCAGGCGTTTGTTCCAAGAAACCTTCTCGAAAAATATTTAAATACACTTGAACACTTTTTCGGGAAGGGCGCATGTAAAACTCTGTTTATCAGACACCAGGGAGCATGTAAAGTGGAGTTGTAAACAACTAAAGCCAATTGGTATGAAAATAATTCCTGAAGAATCATTTAATTCAGTCCATAATGGAAAACCCATAAACCTTTATACTTTAAAAAATAAAAATGGACTGATTGCACAGATTACCAATTACGGTGCTATTATTGTTAGTATATTCATTCCTGATAAAAACGGAAATTTTGCCGATATTGTTCAGGGTTACGATACGGCAAAAGAATATATCATGGGAAACGGTCCTTATATGGGAGCAGTTTGTGGCAGGTGTGCCAACAGAATAGGAGGAGGAAAATTTATTCTTGGTGACAGGGAATATAAACTGGCAATAAATAATGGACCGAATCACCTGCATGGAGGCTTAATCGGATTCAATAAGGTATTATGGGATGTAGTATCCTCAGATAATTCATCGGTAGAAATGCAATATTTATCCCGCGATGGGGAAGAGGGTTATCCTGGTAATCTGAATGTTAAAGTAAAATATTCTCTTACAGATGAAAATGAATTAAGAATTGATTATAATGCTTCTACTGATAAGCCTACTGTTGTCAATCTTGCCAGTCATTCCTATTTCAACCTTGCTGGAGAAGGTTCAGGCCCTGTTTATGACCATGAGCTTATGATAAATGCAAGGTTTTTCACTCCTACTGATGAAACAAACCTGCCTACCGGAGAAATACTGAGTGTTAAAGGAACTCCCATGGATTTTACTTCACCGAGGAAAATAGGAGAGGGGATTGACAGCAACTATATCCATATAAAATATGGTGCAGGTTATGATCATAACTGGGTATTGAGTCACCGCTGCGGTACACTTGGACTAGCTGCAATAGCTCGTGATCCAAAGTCGGGTCGTATTATGGAAGTCTATACAACACAACCTGGACTACAGCTTTATACTGCAAACTGGATAGATAATGAAAGGGGGAAAGGTGGAAAAATATACGGAAGACGATGGGCATTTTGTCTTGAAACACAGCATTTTCCAGATGCAATCAATAAGCCTCATTTCCCTTCTGTAATATTAAATCCGGGTGAAACCTACAAACATACGTGTATTTATAAATTTAAAGCTGAATAAAAATATGATGTGCTGGGCTATATTTTTGAATTTAAAATAAAATACAAAAACCAATTCTGAAGGTAAATAGTTAGTTTTTAGATTGTTAAATAAAAAATAAAACTATGACAAACGAAAAAAACAAATTTCTGTTTCCGTTAATTGTAATGGCCTCATTATTCTTTTTGTTTGGCTTTATTACAACGATGAATAACTCGCTAATAAACTATCTTAAAGACGCTTTTGGTCTTAATGAAGTAGAGAAACAGCTTCCCAACACTTTCTTTTATGGGGCTTACATTTTTTCAATTCCTGTTGGTTACCTTCTAAACCGGATAGGCTACAAAAACGGAGTACTTTCAGGTCTCGCTCTGGTGAGCCTTGGTTTTTTCCTGTGTATACCGGGTGTAACACTGGGTTATTACGGGTTCCTCAGTGCTGTTTCAGTATTTGCAATAGGGGTGGTTTTGCTGCAGGTAGCTGCTAATCCATATGTAAATGCACTTGGTAAACCTGAAACTGCAGCCAGTCGTCTGACCCTTACTAATGCACTTAACTCACTGGCTACAGTAATTGCTCCTATATTCGTATCGATGCTTATTGTATCGTCTTCAAGCGGGACTTCAGCAGATCCAAAGGCAGTCCAGGGGCCATTCGCCGGAATTGGAATTGTAACTCTGGTCATTGTGATAATTATGTTCTTTCTTAAACTGCCAGAAATAAAAGAAGGAGAAGAAACTGAAGGAGTTGTACAGGAATATAAATCTAGTGCTTACAAATATCCACACATGTGGCTTGGATCACTTGCAATTTTCTTTTATATGGGTGTGGAAGTCGGAATTCCTAGCTTCTTTGCTGATTATTCTGCAAAGCTGGGATTTTCGTATGACGGTGAGATGAGAACAAAACTGCTGGCATACTACTGGGCAGGACTTATGGTAGGCCGTATAGCAGGCATATTCATTCTTAGAAAATACTCTGCAAGACAAATACTTAGTTTCAATGCTACTTTTGGAGCTTTAATGTTGCTTCTTTCCCTCGTTCTGGGTTCATTCGGAATGAATTCAGCAGCTCTTGTCTTGTTCCTTGGAACAGGCCTGATGCACTCAATTATGTGGCCATGTATTTATAATCTGGCACTTGAAGACCTCGGACCTCATACCAAGGTAGGGTCAGGAGTTATTGCCACCTCTGTGATAGGCGCAGCCTTACTGCCAATTATGATGGGAGGCATTCAGAAGAGTGTTGGACTAATTGCAGCAATATGCTGTCTGTTTGTTTATTATGCTTACATTACATATTTCGCATTAAAAGGTTCAAGGATTAGATAAGTGCAGGATAATTTAATTAAGAGGGGGTTTGCAAGCGACAACAATTCAGGAGTGCACCCCCTTATTCTTGAAGAGATACACGCTGTTAACCAAGGGCATGCACTGGGTTATGGTGCTGATGTTTATACTTCGCAGGCAGAAATAATTTTTAAACAACATTTTGGCGAAGACACCGTAGTATACTTTGTGTTCAATGGAACTGCGGCAAATGTTCTTGGTATTACAGGGGTACTGCAGCCATGGAATTCTGTCATAACTGCTTATACTTCTCATATTGAGCAGGATGAATGTGGAGCTCTTGAGAACTTTGAAGGGTGTAAGGTCCTTACCGTTGATACTGATAACGGTAAAATAAACCCGGAGATGCTTCAGAAGCATATTCACGGATTTGGATTTGAACATCATTCCCAGCCAAAGGTTGTTTCAATAACCCAGTCTACAGAAATGGGTACTGTTTACACACCGGAAGAAATTAAATCTCTTGCCGATTATGTGCACAAACATGACATGCTGTTGCATATGGATGGGGCAAGAATTGCAAATGCGGCTGTTTATCTTGGTCTGCCATTCAGGAATTTTACAACTGATGCCGGAGTCGATTTATTGTCATTTGGCGGTACCAAGAACGGTATGATGTATGGCGAAGCAATATGTTTTCTGCGTCAGGGACTGGCACCAGATTTCAAATATGTACGAAAGCAGGGCATGCATCTTGCCTCGAAAATGAGATATATAGCAGCACAATATATTGCATACTTCAGAAATAATTTATGGTATGAGCTTGCGAGTCATTCAAACAGAATGGCAGGGATATTATATAATAAAATTAAGGATATTGAAGGTGTAATAATTACTCAGTCTGTACAGTCGAATGGGGTTTTCATAATAATGCCGCCTGAGGTAGCTGAGAGAATTCAAAAGAAGTATTTTTTCTATACATGGAATGAGAGTAAGAATGAATACAGGCTTATGACAACCTGGGACACAACAGAAGAGGATATTAATCTGTTTTCGGAGCTATTGAAATCAGAAATGGAAAGCTACAGAAAGAGATGATGAGTGAGAGGAAATAAAAAAGGGGCTAATTAAAGCCCCTTCTTTATTTTATGCTTTCCTTGTTTATTTCAACTGGAAGTTAATAGGCACACTGTACCAAACATTGACAGGTTTACCACCCTGTTTTCCGGGTTTCCATGTAGGCAACATTTTAATAACCCTGATAGCTTCGTTATCGAGCGATGGGTCAACACCTTTGATTACGGTTACCTGATCCACAGCTCCCTTATAGGTTACGCAGAATCTTACCACAACTCTTCCCTGGATATTGTTCTCTTTTGCAATTTCAGGGTATTCGATGTGGGAATAGATAAATTCCATAAGTGCCTGTTCACCACCCGGGAAAGAAGGCATCTCTTCAACAACTACAAACACTTCTGTTGGAGCCTCTTCTTCCTTAACCTCTTCCTGGACTTCTTCCACTACTTCAACAAGTGAAACATCTTCGTCTTTAACTTCAACTCTTGCTTCGTCAGCGGTCATAAGCTGTTTTGCTTCCTCTGGTTTTACAGAGTCAACAACCACTGGTGCAACATATCTGGTTGTTTGAACGGCTTCCTCAGGTGGAGGTGGTGGAGGTGGAGGAGGTGCTTCTATTTCGTTTTGAGGTTGATCAATATTTTCCATCTGAATTTCAACCTGCTTTTCAGCTCTTTTCTTATAGCTTTCCTGGGCTTTAGCATTTATGTATGGCCCTATAATCGCAGCGCTTGTCACAAAAACACCTATAAGAAATCCTACTGTCAAATGTTTAACGTACTTTTTACGCAAAACATAAGCGCCATACTCCTTATTTCTATTCTCAAACACAATTTCATCAAAAGGAGGGGCCTTGATTTTTTCTTTTGCCATATTTCCTTTAATTTAAATATTTCTTCTACTGAGGTGACCCGGGAGTGATGCCGAGTGTTTTCTCGACCATTTGCTCTTCGATCCAGCTAATATCGACAATTGCATAACGTGCGATACCTACTATTGACATTTCATCGAGAATATCGACGAAATTACCATAATTTGAGGTCTTATACGCCTTAATCAGTACAATCGGACCAGTATCATCTTCTTTCTTCAACCGCGAAATAGCAGGTTCAATAGAATCTAAGGGCATTTTAATTTTACCGGAAATGACATCGTTGTTAAATTGTTCAATTTTCCGGAAAAGAGCCCTGTTTCTCTCAAGGAGAAGTGCGCGTATCCCTGTAGGACTAAAGTCGGTGACCTGGAGTGGCGGAGGATTCTTTGGATCGTCCACTGCTCCAGTATACCACAGCACTTTGCTCTCAGGACCTAAAATTACATTCAAGGTACGGCTTTTAGCAATTTTTGGAGCCTCTTCTTTTTCTTTATCCTTTTTAATTTTTTCAGGAAGCACTATCTCCATTATTTTAGGCTTGCTAAAAGCAGTTGTAAGCATGAAGAACGTGATCAAAAGACACATGAGGTCAACCATTGGTGTCATATCGACACGCACTACGCCCCTACGGCCCGGTCGTCTTTTTTTACCGCCTTTTTTTCCGGTTTCTTGTGCACCACCAATATCTGCCATATCACTTCTTTTTTATTCGTTTTCTGTGTCTTCAACTTTTACAGCTCTGAGGCTGGTAACCAGGTTAAACCTGTTAACGTTTTTATCCTGCAATATGTCGAGTATTCTTCTAACAACAGGAAACTCTGTCCTTGCGTCACCTTTCAGACTTGCCATTACAGCAGGATTAATTTGTCTGGTGCATTGCACCCATACCTCCAGCTGGTTGTTGAGCGAATCGTAAGGAATTCCTGTCTGAAGAGCTTCTCTTAAACTTGGATCTTCAGCATTAAGAAACTCTTTCATTTTTTCAATAGGAACGCCTATTGAAGTATTATACTTCTCGAATTTTCTAAGCTCTTCAGGTGTAAATTCAATATTAAAACGCTGGCCAACACACTCGAGAATTTTAGGTCTGAATTTAAGAAGTGTATCAGGACCATTGTCAACATTAAAGAATACACGATTATCGCTTGAAAAAACGATAGTCATGTTGTTAAAATCAGGTGTAGGTTTCTCTGATATTGAAAAAGGCGTATCAACAGGAGCCGGTTCTTGTGCCCTGAAAGTTCCTGTAAGCAGGAAGAAAATCAACAGGATTGAGAACAGGTCAACCATCGGCGTCATGTCGATAAAGGGCTGCTTTGTTGGTAATTTAATCTTTGGCATCTTATTAATTTTTATTTTGACCAAAAGATAAAACCCACCTTAGCTTTTCAATGATGCTGCAAAAGTCTGTACCAGGCTGAAACCAGCTTCATCTATCTTGAAGGTGAAATTATCGATCTTGTTTGAGAAAAAGTTGTATGCAAAAAGTGCAAGCACTGAACCTGATATACCGAACACTGTATTGATAAGTGCTTCCGATATACCTGTTGAGAGTGCAATTGCATCAGGGGCACCTGCACGTGCAAGAGCTGCGAAAGCACGAATCATGCCGAGAACCGTTCCTGCAAGACCTATAAGAACTGTTCCTGGTGCAAGAGTTGCAAAGAAAACCATGTTTTTACTCAGCATCGGCAGTTCAAGAGCAGTAGCTTCTTCAAAAGCTTTCTGAATTGAAAGAATCTTCTGATCTTTCATCAGGGTCTGGTCATTCTGCAGTTCACGCCAGCGGATAAGTCCTGCTTTCATAACATTTGCAAGCGAACCTTTCTGTTTGTCGCATTCTTCAATTGCTTCTTCAATTTTATCTTCTGCAAGAAGAGTCTGAAGTTTGCGGACAAAAACATTTAATCTACCTCTTCCTTTTACTCTGGTAAGAGTAATCCACCTTTCAATTGCCATGATGAAAACCACCATAACGCAGGTCATCAACAATGGGACTATAAAACCACCCTTATAAATAATACCGAGGTAGTTGCCCGGAAGTGGCTGTCCATGAGGATTTCTACCTTCAAAGTTGGCAGGATTACCCATTACCTGTGTGTACAAATAAACCGATAATAAGAATGCTATCAGAATAGCACTTGTTGCAAATATGCTCTGCAACACATCCCTAAATGAACTTCCTTGTTTACTCATTTTTTCAATCTGTTTTTAGTTAAATTTAATTTTATCAGGTTTTTAAATTTTATGATTCGCAAATATATACTATAAATGATAAATTCCAAAAATGAACTAAAAAATGTTTTTATAAATTTTATAATTTTTCTTTGATCTTATTATCACGTTAACTTATTATTACAACCAACTGTTAAATAATATTAAATTATTATTGTTCAAGAGTAATAGTTAGCGGTTTTAAAGGTCTTACTATTGGTATCTCCTTTGGCTGAAAGCCCGGAGCTGAAACTATCAATGCTTCAGAAGCCTGTGGTATTTCAAATTTGAATTCACCTTTAGTATTTGTGTAAGTTTCGGCCGCTGTATCTTTAACTCTCACTGAAGCATTTGCAATTGGTTGTCCTGATGCAGTTTTAACTATTCCCTTAAGCTCGTTCGGATTAATACCTTTCTTTACCTGAGACTCGTAATCCTGGGTCCATTTCAGTAAAGTCTTTGCCTGCTCATTACCGGAGTCGTATGCCAGAATTTGATTATAAAAATTCTCTGCACGGCCCAGGAATGGAAGCTTACCTTCAATTGTCTTCTCATTTATGGCAAGATCTATTTCAATGCTTGCAAGCCCCAGATATCCCTTAGTTTTGTTATCATTATTATTTGGATTCAGATTGATCATCCTGTTATAATAATTTCTGGCTTCTTGGTAATTGCCATTTGATTTATAGTAATATGCAAGATACCCGAATGCTTCCATCATCTCCGCTTCATTTTTTACAGAATCTGCAGATGCTACCCGGATAACCTGTTCAAACTTTGGCTTTGCCAATCCTTCCTTTGGATCTTTCTCCATTTTTGAATAAGTTCTTGCGATATACAGGTGAGCTTGCAGATAATCAGGCTGAATTTTTGCAACTATGCTGAATATCGAATCAGCTGATTTATAATTTTCAGCTATGTAAAATGCTCTTCCAACTCTCATATAATCATTTACGTCGTTCTTCCCTAGCTGTATAAGCTTTGCCCACATTCTTGCAGCATCATCATACCTTCTTACTTCATAATAATTTAAGGCTATTTCATTAATTAATGCGATGTCTTCAGGATCATATGAAAGTGCTTTATTGTAAGCATCGAATGCTCTGTCAATTTCTTTTTCAGCATTTGATATCTGTCGGTCTATTCTTTTCAGCTGGGCATTAAGAGTGTCTACCAATGGCTTCATTTTTGCCTTCTCAGCAGCTGAGGCAGCATTATACCTGCTCCTCTCTTTATCAAGCTGGGATTTGAGTCTCTCACTTTCTTTAATTAAATTCTGGTAATTAGCATTTTTCTTTAGTAGAATTTTTGCGAGATAAGTATAATCCCTTTTTATAATCAGCTCTGGAGAAACCTTTTCAAATAAAGTTTCCATATATTTAAGAGCTTTATCATAATCAGGATTCTTGTTTTCATAGCACGAATAGGCTGCCAGACGGTTAAGATAAGCTTTTGACTGATCAACAGCAAAAATCTCATCCACATTCTTTATTACCTGATCGTACTCACCAGCAAAATATAGAGATCTCACATAACTTATTTTTGCTGGTATATTACCTTTAGTAAGCTCAAGATATTTCTCATAATATTGCTTTGCCTGATCATACCTTCTTGCCAATGAATAAAGTGAGCCAAGCTCCCTGTAGGCAGGAGCATAATTTGGATCAAGGTTAATAGCGTTTTCAAAATATGGAATGGCTGCCTGAAGATTCTTTGCCCGTACATAAATACTTCCGATTTTCATATTGGCAGTAGGAGAGGTGGGATCATAATCCTGGGCAAGATTATAATTTTTTACTGCATTTGAGCCATCATTTACAAGATTATAAATATCACCTGCAATAAGATATATTTCCGGATTTTTGTAATCTATTCTAAGCGCTTCCCTAATAAGCGGTAAAGCTTTTGAAGTGTCAACCTGGAATTTTACATTTATATATGATTCAGCCATTTTAGCTAGCGTTAGAGCATAATCCTTTGCAGGTGGCTGCAGCTTCTTTATGTTTTTATTAGGAATGAGGAGACTTCTGGCTTTAGCCCTCATCTCATCGGCCGTTTTATTGTCGCCCAGATAAAATGCAACTTTGGCCAGACCTACATAGTTCAAAGGAAAATTTGGGTTTGCACTCACTCCTTTTTCAAAAAGAGCTTTTGCTTCTTTCATGTATGCAGGAAGAGAATTGGAGATAGTGTCAGAGAAATAATCATATATCCAATTTTCTCCATAATAAAAATAGTACCTGCTATTATTTGGCTCATTCTGAATCAATTGTTTGAAAACTTCCTGAGCCCGGTCATAGGCTTCACTTTTTGTGAAATGAATTGCTGTATTTAAATCCTGACTATAAAGCCTTGAAATACTTGTGAATATCAGTCCTATGACGCTAATAATCAAAATTTTTCTTGTCCACATTTTCATTTTCATTTCGTTTGGTTTTATTATTTATACTTTATTTTTATTATTTATTGTGTCTTTATTTGCACCAGTCTTATTGGCATGGTAGCAGGTACCAGACCTGATTTCAGGACAATCCTTTGTCCCTGCTCAGCACATGCCCAGCTTATAAAACCGGAGCCAAGCCCCAGATGAGATTCTCTTTTTATAAGGTAAATTTCCCTGGTAAAGGGATAGGATTTATCATAGATCGACCCCTGATAAGGACGGTAATATGTGCCTTTTTCAAAAAATGGATGAGAAATAGCCGCTACTTTTATTCTGTTGATAAAACTCATACTTAATGAATCATCTGGGTCACTTATCCAGTTTACACTTACAATACCAAGAGCATTTTTGTTTTTTTCAACATAATCAATTACTTCCGGATTTGAGTTTACTGCGTAAAAATTTGAAGGCAAAGGATCATAATAATCAAACCTTTCCCTGAAGTACCTGATGTTTCCCGATTTCGCATTATCAAAAATGACGTAGATATTCCCCAGCGGTGATTTATTGTTTATTTCTTTCCAGCTTTTGATTTTGCCCGTAAAAATATTCTTCACATCTTCATATTCCAGTAGGGAGTCAGGATTCGCTTTGTTAAGTATTATGGCTATTCCATCATATGCAAAAGTGGTTGTTCGTGCAATTATAAGAGAATCACGTAAATATTTGATCTGATCATCTGTGAGTTTTCTGCTGGTTACCATTACCTTTCCAAAATCTCTCAGAAATTCATTAATTACATCTACTTCTGGTTTATATGATGGAGTAATTTTAGCATTTCTGTACAGTTCAGTAAATACTTCTATTTCTGCTTCAAGCAGAGGTTTAAAAGAATCATCAACAAGAATTTTCAGATGCCCACTGGTGGGTGTATCAGTGGGATATGATTTATTACCTCCTCCAATACATGATTGCAAGGAAATTAGTAAAACTGGTACTATAAGGATTCTGAATATTATTTCAGAATTATGATTCATAAAAGCTTTATGACGTGGTTTTATTAAATGGCATGCAATAATAATAAAATTTTGAATATATGAAACTATCTTCATAACTTTCTGTTTTAAATTTTAAGTAACTCTGTTTTAATAATAAGCAAAGAGCATGCCATATCCAATTAAATGAATTAATCTTCAACAGAATCACTTAAAAGTAATCTTCTCTCTCATTATTTCTTCTGCCTTTTCCAAAAAAAACTTCCTTTATTTTCAAATAGGAGACATATCCTCTATACAAACTGAAAATAAGAAAAGATATTCCGACGATATTCCTGATCAAACTGTCTATATAATATAAACTCTTAGCATATATGAAGAAAATTCCCACAATAACGTAAAAAAAAGTCATAAATATGCCAAAAATGGCACTAATCTGATCCATTATTTTACTTTGTTTCATCCCTGAAAATTTTGGCGAGCAAGTAAATAAAAATCATATTAAAAACAAATAAAATTAATAATTAATTATCAAAAGATTACATCTTTTCTGAATAACAGGGAGGCGTCTCCGTAACTCAGAAATCTGTAATTGTTTTCCAATGCATATTCATAAATTTTCTTCCAGTCAGACCCTGTAAATGCAGCCACCAGCATCAGTAGTGTGCTTCCGGGTAAATGAAAGTTGGTCAGTAGAATATCAGAAAACTTAAATTTATAACCAGGAAAAATAAAAAGTTTTGTTGATGCTGATAATCTTCCGGTTTTGTTTTTTTCCATCCATTCCAGTAAAACTTCCAGTGATTCTTCTGGTTTTAATTTACATTTCAATAAATAAGGGTCCCACTGGTCTATATAAAGTGAGTCGGGATCTGTATCAGGCTTCATCTTTAACTTCATACCTGCCCAGTAAAGACTTTCCAGAACCCTTAGAGAAGTAGTTCCCACAGATACAATTGGACCTTTATTATTCAACAAATAAGTAATAATCTCTTTTTCAACAAAAAACAATTCCGAGTGCATCTCATGACCCTGAATGCTTTTTGATTTTACCGGTCTGAATGTACCTGCACTCACATGAAGTGTTACATAAAGTTGACGTATGCCTTTTGAATTCAGCTTTTCCAGAACTATATCCGTAAAATGCAATCCAGCAGTTGGAGCTGCTACTGAACCATCCGCAGATGAATATATTGTCTGATACCATATCCTGTCAGATGGTTCGTCAGGCCTGATTATATAAGGAGGAAGAGGTACGTGACCTGCCGAATCAATAAATTCTTTGAATGTAAAGTTCCCGGAATCCCATGTAAATCTTACTATCCATGTGTTATCCTCACCAGGATATAATTTTTCGGCCCAAATAATATAACTATCTCCGGCAGTTTTATATTGACATTTTATTTTACCTTGTTTCCATTTTTTAAGATTCCCTATTATACATTTCCACTCTGTTTTTCCTTTCGATTCCATTGCAGCTGAAAAATCGGCAGGCATAACAGGCTCAAGGCAGAAAATTTCAATATTTGAACCTGTTTGTTTTTCGAAAAAAAGCCTTGCTTTTATAACTCGTGAGTTATTGAATATCATCACGCTGCCTGAGGGTATCTCTTTATCAATATCTGAAAAAACTGCTTCCGAAATAATGCCGTTTTTATAAATAAGTAACTTTGATTTGTCCCTTTCGGGCAAAGGATATTGTGCAATACGGTTCTGTGGAAGATCGTACTTAAAGTTTTCAATATCGATATCCGGTAAACCTCTCCGTTTTCGTTCTTCTG
This sequence comes from Bacteroidales bacterium, assembly GCA_049654745.1. Taxonomy (GTDB): domain Bacteria; phylum Bacteroidota; class Bacteroidia; order Bacteroidales; family VadinHA17; genus LD21. The sequence goes on along the minus strand of JBASIK010000253.1, from coordinate 10,459 downwards.
TCACTGCTTTTTTTCAAAAGTGGCGTAAAGTTACAAATTTTTACCGGCAGCAATTTTGTTATTATTAACAGGAGTAAAGTCTTGTTAAATGATATCTTTTTGGAATAAACATAACAAATTAATAATGAATTATTTATTTGATAATAAAACTTTACTCCTTTCAAAAATAATGTTGTAAAACAGGCATATTTTTATTAATTTTGCAACTGCAGCAGGCCGTTCCATCGTTCCGCCGAAAGGTGGAAAGGAAAGTCCGGGCAACACAGAGCACCATACTTCCTAACTGGAAGATACCCGTGAGGGTATAGAAGTGCAACAGAAAATAACCGTCCCGACCCTGTCGGGATAAGGGTGAAAAGGTGAGGTAAGAGCTCACCGGTTCCTGTGGTGACACAGGAAGCCGTGCACCTTATGGGTTGAAAGACCATGTATACCGGCGCCTGAGGGCTGCTCGTCCGATGCCGGGGGGTGGGTCGTATGATCCCGCCAGCAATGACGGGACCAGATAGATGATGGAAAGGGATTCCGGGTTCTCGAGTAGAAGAAAGAATCCCTACAGAACCCGGCTTATAGGCCAGCTGCATAAACAACAAAAGGGAGAATTCTCCCTTTTGGTTGTTTACCCGGAAATAAATTCAGATTTTAAACAAACTGTCTTCAAGCGGAATATTGATTTCCGCTTTTTCTATTTTAATTGTGATTTCAATATTTCCAGCTTTTGTGGTTGAAACTTTTGGTAGAATGATACCGTCAACATCACCCCATTCCTGAAAGGTATCGACATTTATTCCATTCTGAAATACCGTCATTTTAACCGGTAGCCATGAGATTTTATCTACAAAGAAATACATAGTAGTGCCACCATCAACGGCCTTTATCTTGAAGGCAGGTTTATCATTAACATTTTCGGAGCCTTCGAGTGTTAATTTTCCTTCCTTGAAATAGCGTGCCAGCGGACTTCTGAAAGTGCTGTTGTTTTTCAGGTTTGCAGCCTGATCAGGTGAAAGTTCCTGAGGGGCTCCTCCAGCCATCGGATTTATTAAATAAGCTTTATTCCCATCGTATAACTGAATTACTTCCTGTCCATTAAAGGAAAGGGCTATTCTCGATTTTTCAGGAAATTTATAATATGTTGTCATTCCGATAATCATCCCAGCCTGGCTAAGATTTCCTGTAATTTTCAATGTCTTGATATTATCAAAAGCCTCTTCTTTCAATGCCTGCGACTGCCTCTTTACAATTTCTTCCAAATATTGTGCCTGAACTGCTTCAAATGCAGCCAGAAATATTAAAATAATAAGAACAGATTTTTTCATAAATTTTATTTTTAATTTGTAAATAATTGATTTAGAATGATATAACAGTTTTTCTTATAGCGACAAGTTTTACTAACAATTTTTCCATTTCTGATAGTTTAAGCATATTGGCACCGTCTGACAGGGCACTTGCTGGGTCGGGATGAGTTTCCATGAATACGCCATCGGCACCGGCGGCTATAGCAGCTCTTCCGAGTGTTTCTATCATTTCTGGCCTGCCTCCGCTAACACCCGACTCCTGGTTGGGCTGCTGAACCGAATGTGTTATATCAACAATCACCGGAACACCTATGCTTTTCATTTCAGGAATGTTACGGAAATCCACAACAAGATCACTATAACCAAATGAATTGCCTCTTTCAGTCAGCATTATATTATTATTACCTGCATTACGAACTTTTTCCACTGCAAAACGCATTGATCTGCCTGAAACAAACTGACCTTTTTTAATATTTATCCATTTACCCGTCATTGCAGCAGCTACCAGAAGATCTGTTTGCCTGCATAAAAAAGCCGGAATCTGCAGAACATCAACATATTTAGCTGCAATACTGGCTTCATGAGGATTGTGAATATCAGTTATTACAGGTACAGAAAACTCTTTACGCACTTCTGCGAGAATTTCTAAAGCAGGAATATCACCAATCCCTGTGAATGAGTCAGACTTTGACCTATTAGCTTTTCTGTATGAAGATTTAAAAATAAACGGAACAGAATACTTTTCGGCAAGCTTTGTAAGAAAAGATGCAGTAGTAAATGTAACTTCCCTGTTTTCAACCACACAGGGTCCGGCTATAAGAAGAAAATTTCCGGAATCCAGATATTTAATGTTAGGTATATTCAATTGTAAATTCCTTTTTTAGGCAGGTAAAGGTAATCAAAAAAACTTACCCGTTAAATTTCCGGTTTGTAATTGTAAAAGTCTTTCCACATTGAAGCAATCTTTTTTCTTATTTCTGCTTCTCTGGGATTCTCACCTGGCTCGTAAAATATTGTACCTTTAATTTCATCGGGTAAAAAATTATCCCTGACAAAATTGCCATCATAATCGTGGGCGTATTTGTATTCCTTACCGTAACCAAGTTCTTTCATAAGTTTTGTTGGAGCATTTCTTATATGAAGCGGTACAGAAAGGCCGCCTGTTTCTCTTACTTTACTCTGGGCTTTCTCAATAGCCATATAGGATGAATTGCTTTTAGGCGATACAGCAAGATAAATGGCTGCTTCAGAAAGAATGATTCTGGCTTCGGGCCAACCTATAACATTGACAGCTTCAAAACATGTTTGAGCCATTAACAGAGCGTTGGGATTTGCCAGTCCAATATCTTCTGCAGCAAGAATTACCATCCTTCTGGCAATAAATAACGGATCTTCACCTCCCTCTACCATTCTTGCAAGCCAGTATACAGCAGCATTAGGGTCGCTTCCCCTGATAGATTTTATGAATGCTGAGATAATGTCATAATGCTGATCACCGCCTTTATCATATAAAGCAAGGTTTTTCTGGATAACTGATTTAACTTTTTCGTTTGTAATTCTGATATCACCATCGGGGTGCTCGTCAAGCTCAGATGTTACAACTAGCTCAAGTGCATTATACAGTTTTCTTGCGTCACCTGCGGCTGCTCTTAAAAGTGCTTCTGTTTCTTCGATGTGTATTTTGTATTTTGACAGGTAGGGATCTTTTATTATTGCTTTGTTTATGAGTTTTATGAGGTCTTCATCTGTAAGTGGATTCATAATATATACCTGGCAACGGGAGAGGAGAGGGGAAATAACTTCAAAAGATGGATTTTCCGTGGTTGCACCTATCAGTGTGAGTATTCCTTTTTCAACAGCATTCAGAAGTGAATCCTGTTGTGATTTATTGAATCGGTGTATTTCATCAATGAACAAGATTGGATTTGGTCTGTTGAAAAATTGCTGTTTTTTTGCTTTTTCTATTGTTTCTCTAACTTCCTTCACTCCTGAATGTACTGCACTTAGCTGGTAGAAAGGACGTTTTAACTTGTTTGCAATAATCCATGCAAGAGTAGTTTTACCAACTCCGGGAGGACCCCACATAATAAATGAAGGTATATTTCCTGTTTCAATAGCCTTCCGCAATACTGAGTTTTCACCTAAAAGGTGTTCCTGACCACAAAAATCATCAAGGTCCTGAGGCCTCATCCTGTCGGCTAATGGTTGATTTGCTAACATCTTTACTTATTGTCCATGTAAAAGTAATAAAAACCACTTTTTATTTCAGCAGGAATTAATATAATCACAAATTTAAGATACAAAGCAACTTTTTTTACATATTTACAGACATTTATTAAATACTGTAGAATCATCATGAGCTTTTATAAAGAAACTATCTGTATTTCATTTCTTTTTGTATTACTAATTTCTGGATGCACCAGGAATGAGGCTGATAATTCAAATAGTCTGTCTAGTGAAGGGCAGTTTATTACTTCAGACAGCGGGATGGTTGTTTCTGCTCATCCAGAGAGCTCAAGAGTAGGTATAAAAATCCTCAGGAAAGGCGGGAATGCAATGGATGCAGCTGCTGCTGTTGAATTTGCCCTGGCGGTATGTTATCCTGAAGCTGGAAATCTAGGGGGAGGTGGATTTATGGTGATTAGAAAAGCAAGCGGTGAAACCGATGCTATAGATTACAGAGAAAAAGCTCCGGCTGCGGCAAAGCGTGATATGTTTCTTGATTCTGCCGGTAACGTTATAAGAGGATTGAGTACAAATTCCCACCTTGCTTGCGGAGTACCGGGTACTGTCGACGGAATAATAAAAGTGCATTCAAAATATGGAAAACTTCCTTTTAGTGAGATAATTCAGCCAGCTATTGATCTCGCTGAGAAGGGATTTCCTGTTACTGCAGTTCAGGCAAAATCCCTTAATGCCAACAGAATAAATTTTATTGAACGAAACCGAATCAGGCCTGCTTTTGTTAAAGATTCATTGTGGAAAGAGGGAGACACATTGATACAACCGGAACTGGCAAATACTCTTAAACTTATACGTGATTATGGTCGTGACGGTTTTTATAAAGGGATAACAGCACAACGAATTGAGGCTGAAATGAAAAGAGGTAATGGGTTAATTACGTCTGAGGACCTTGCATCATATGATGCACAGTGGAGAGAACCTGTTACCGGTATATATCGTGGATACAGAATTATAACGGCACCCCCACCATCAGGAGGGGGAATAATACTTCTTCAATTACTCGGCATGGTTGAAAATTTCCCTTTAAGAAAATGGGGTTTTCATTCTGCCAAAGCAATCCATATAATGATTGAAGCCGAAAAAAGAGCATTTGCCGATAGAGCTGAATTCCTGGGAGATCCGGATTATGTTAAAATACCGGTAAATGGACTGATTAATAAAAGATATCTGAAAAGTAGAATAAGCAATGTCGACTATAAAAAAGCTTCATCGCCGGAGGAAATCACAGCCGGTAACCCTGAATGGATAGAATCAGAGGAAACTACTCATTATTCAGTTGTTGATGCGTTAGGGAATGCCGTAGCAGCAACCACCACCCTTAACGCAACCTTCGGAACATCTATAGTAGTTGAAGGAGCTGGATTTCTGCTTAATAATCAGATGGACGATTTTTCAATAAAACCAGGTTATCCAAATATTTATGGACTTACTGGCAGTGAGGCCAATTCAATACAACCTGGCAAGAGAATGCTGAGTTCGATGACACCGGCAATAGTTGAAAAAAACAACAAGCTTTTTCTGGTTCTCGGCTCCCCGGGAGGTTCAACAATTCCAACATCAGTGTTTCAGGTTATCGTGAATGTAATTGACTTCAGGATGAGCATAAAAGATGCTGTTATCGCAGGACGTTTCCATAACCAGTGGCTCCCCGACCAGACTGATATGGAAAAAGAAAGCATTGATTCATTAACAATAACTGTTTTGCGTAATTTCGGGCATAAGTTTTATACCCGTTCTGCCATTGGCAGAGTAAATGCGATTATGATAGATAAAAATGGATTGCGTAATTCGGGAGCTGATCCGAGAGGAAATAATGTTGCATGTGGATATTGATTGGTTATATGTTAATTATTTTTTACTAAATTGGGAGAAAATTTTTTTCTTTACTGAAAATAAATTAATACTTTTAACAATTAAATTTTGATATTTCAAGGTTGTTTGATCTAAATACATTGAAAATCAAGGTATTTGAATTTTTTCAAATATTATTTCAGTTATGAAGAAAACTTTAATTATTCTAGTCATTATTCTGGGACTACTCCTTCTCATTCCTGCTATTAGCTATCTAAGCTGGTTTTTTCAGGAGAAGAAACCGATAGGAATGATTATCCTTGACAAGACAGTACCCAGTATGGAAAGACTCCACCACAAATCTTTAATGTGGGTCCTAACCAATGAAAGATTTACAAAGAAAAAAGGTGGTAGTTATTCATTCAGAAAAGATTATTTCGGATTTTATCCCACCAGACCTCTGAGAAAAAAAGGCTGGAAACAGGTTAATCTCCGGCTTACTGATATAATGGAAGTATCCGATTCGGTAGACGCATTATATTATACCGACACCTACGGCGTTTACATGAATGACTGGTACAGAGGAATAAGCAAAAGCCGCAGGTCACGAAAACTTTACGGAGGCCTTAACAATACAGACTATCTCTATCTTGTTGAGATGCAGCTTAGAAATAAGCTCTGTATTCTTGAATATAATACACTTGATTACCCCACAGCAGATCTGGAAAGATATAAACTCAAGGAAAAATTGGGCATTGAATTTGATGGCTGGACCGGAAAATATTTCAGTTCGCTCGACACCGCAGCAAAAATAAATAAGGACAACTTCCCGATATGGATGACTGCAATGTACAGAAGACAATATATGAAACCCTGGACATTCACGAAACCAGGCATTGTATTTCTTAAAGGTATAAATATTATTGTTCTTGAAGAGGGTACTCATCTAAAATCAGCTTTACCTTTAATATTAACAGATTCAACGTACACCAAAAAATATGGGATGATTAATAAAGTTGGTTTTGAAGGCTGGTTTGATATAATTGACCCAAAAGACAATGAAGTTGTTTCAAAATACCACCTTGAAACATTGCCACTTGGAGACTCATTGCTTGAAGATAATGGTTTGCAGAAAGAATTTCCAGCTGTTATTGTTAGCCCTGAAAATCACAGAACTTATTATTTCTGCGGTGATTTCACTGCAAACAAGGTGAATAGTTGCCTGTCACGTTTTAATGGAATTGAAAAACTTAAAGGAATACTTTATTCAAGCAAAGAAAATGACCCAAGAAGATTTTTCTGGCTTTATTACAGACCTCTTATAAATAGTATATTTACAGATTATTATAATTCATTAGAGAAGAAGAAATAGCGAATAACATCTTATTAACTAGCTTAACAGGTAGTTATTTTTATTCTGTACACTTAATTTTATTTCATTAGAGCATCATAGAGTATTTCAGCGGGATGTAGCGCCTTTCTGCCAGTACCTTCTTTTATATGATGTCTGCAACTTGTTCCAGGGGCGCAAATAATTGTATTTTCAGGAGCATTTCTAACTTCAGGAAACAAAACAAGTTCTCCAATTTTATTAGATAGTTCATAATGTTCCTTTTCATATCCAAAAGAACCTGCCATTCCACAGCATCCAGATGGAATCTCTTTTACAGTATAACCAGGTATTGATAAACTTTCAATAAGCGAAGCTGACGAAGCAATTGATTTCTGTTGGCAATGTGTATGTACAAGCACTGTTTTTCCTTCTCTACTGAATCTTTCTTTGCCTATATTCCCTTTTTTATATTCAAGAGCAATAAATTCATCAAAGAGATAAGTGTTCAAAGCGATCCTTTTTGCAGCTTCTTTGTATTTGATACCTGCAAGTTCCGGGTATTCGTCCCTGAATCCTAAAATTGCAGAAGGTTCTATGCCTACCAGGGGTACTCTCTCATTTACTATGTCACTTAGAACCAATATATTCCTATTAATCCGCCTTCTTGCTTTTTTAAGAAATCCCTTCGACAGAAATGTCCGGGCACTTACTGTATGATTTGCAACGAGAATTTTATAATTAAGAGATGTAAGAAGCTTCACTGCTTTAATTCCTATTTCTGTATCGTTTAAATCTGTAAATTCGTCAATAAACAGGCATACTGTACCCATCGGATTGACGGGGTTAATCTTTTCAAGATTCTTTTTCAACCATTTTCTTAATGTTACACAATATACACCCGGTATAGATCTTTTAACGGAAAACCTTAGAATTCTTTTTATTAAACTTGAGAAAACCTTATTTGTTACAAAGTAATTAAACAAAGATGGGGCAAGAGCACCTATTCTGGTCAGATAAGGCATGTATGCCACTGCAATACTTCTTAATGGTGCGCCATGACGGTGATACCAGTGCTGCAGAAATTCTGCCTTTAATTTGGCAATATCAACATTTGAAGGACATTCCGATTTACATCCCTTACATGACAGGCATAAATCCAGTATCTCATAAATTTCCCGGCTGTTCCATGGATTGCTATTTTCTTTTGATAGGAACTCTCTGAGCACATTCGCCCTCGCTCTGGTCGTGTTCTTTTCTTCTTTTGTGGCCATATAGCTGGGACACATAACTCCTCCTATTATTGCTGATTTTCGACAATCAGCTGAACCATTGCAGCTTTCTGCAGCCCTTATTACACCATCGGTCGAAGAAAAATCAAAGTATGTCCTGAGTTCAGGAGTCTGTTGTCCGGGCTTATATCTTAAAAAGGTATCCATTGGAGGAGTGTCGAGTATTTTCCCCGGATTGAGAATATTTTGAGGATCCCAGCATGACTTTATTTGTTTAAGAAGATTGTAGTTGTGCTCACCTATTATTATTGGTACAAATTCTCCTCTCAATCTACCGTCTCCATGCTCTCCACTCATCGAACCCCTGTATTTTTTTACAAGTTTAGCAGTTTCAAGCCCTATAGTGCGGAAAAGTTTTACATCACCTGGGTCTTTCAGGTTAAGAATTGGCCGGGTATGCAATTCTCCTGTACCGATATGGGCATGATATACGCATTCTTTTCCATACTTATTGAGCATTTTTTCAAATTCCTCCATATATGCAGGCAATGTTTCAACATTGAGAGCAGAATCTTCTATTAGTGATACAGGTTTTGCATCACCTTTCAAGTTTGAAAGTACTCCGAGACCTGCTTTCCTTAAATCCCATACTTTTGAAATATCTTTGCCCTGTATTACCGGAAAATGATAACCAAAGCCTGAATTTTTCATATCCTCAATCATCACCTCAATAGCTTCTGTAAGTTGCTCCGGTGTATCCCTGATAAATTCTACAATGAGGATTGCACCTGGCTCACCTTTAATGAAAAACCTGTTTTTTCTTTGTGTGATATTTCCTTTCGTGAGCTCCAGTATTCTGTCGTCCATCATTTCAACAGCAGAAGGATGATGTCTCAGGGCAACAAGATTGGCAAGAAATGCTTCATTTCTCTTATGCAGATGTATGCATACCAGTGCTTTATGAGGTGAGGGAAGGGGGAGCAGGTTAAGTTTTAATTCAGTTATTATTGCGAGTGTTCCTTCTGAACCAGCAATGAGCTTCGAGAAATTAAACAGGATGGAAGAGTTTCTGTCAAAAACCGAATTTTCAAGCAAAAGGTCGAGTGCATATCCTGTATTTCTCCTGGTAATAGACCTGTCCGGATATTCTTCAATAATAGTTTTTTTGTTCACCGGATTGGAAAGTATATCGAAAATGTTACGATAAATTTTTCCTTCGAGATTGTTGTATTTACATTTTTCAATAAAGGTTTCTTGATTTACCGGCCCGAAGACAACTTCGCTTCCGTCGGAAAGTACAGCTTTTAGCTCAATGATATGATCCCTTGTTGAACCGTAAATCAGGGAATGAAGCCCACAAGCATTATTGCCTGCCATTCCCCCTATGTTACAACGGTTTGATGTTGAGGTCTCAGGTCCAAAAAACAACCCATATTTTCTGAGAAAAATATTAAGCTCGTCAAGGACAACGCCCGGTTCAACTCTGACATATCTTTCTTCAGGGTTAACTTCAAGAATTCTGTTCATATGCCTTGAAATGTCCACGATTATCCCTTCTCCGACAACCTGCCCTGCAAGGGATGTCCCTGCCGCTCTGGGTATTACTGCAATTTTTTCATTTCCTGCGAACTTTATGATTTTTTTTATGTCGTCAATACCGTGTGGCCAAGTAACACATAAAGGAACTTCTCTGTAAACAGAGGCATCAGTTGAATATATAGTTCTTGTTATAGTGTCGTATCTCAATTCACCTTCAATATCTCTTTTTAACTGGTCAAATTTTTTAAAAAGACTTTTCATTACACTTAATTTTATTTACATCCAGGCTGCTAAAATAAAAAATGTTTCATGCAAACTCTTAAAATTATTTTAACTTTTAGTTAAATGCATAAAATACAAAAGATTATATTAAACATGATTTTTACATTTGTTTAAAAGATATTTTTTTTCGTACATTTAGAAAAAATTTCTGTAAACTTAAATTGTTGATTTACAATGGAATTGTTAGATAAGATAAAAGAGAATGCAAAAAGGCTCAGAAAAAAAATTGTATTGCCCGAAGGATACGAAGAACGCACTTTAAGAGCAGCGGATATTTGTATTGAAGAGGGCATAGCATCAATTGTACTCATAGGGAATCCAGATGAGGTTCATGCACATGCAAAATCACTCGGATTGAAGAATATTGATAAGACAGAGATTGTTGATCCGAAGAAACATCAGAAGAAAGAGCAGTATATTAACCTTATGGTGGAATTACGCAAGCACAAAGGAATGACTTATGAAGAGGCCTCCAGACTTATTGAAGATCCTCTTTATCTTGGTGTATTGATGATTAAGAGTGGTGATGCAGACGGAGAGGTATCAGGAGCTGATCATGCAACAGGTGATGTACTGAGGCCGGCATTTCATTATATTAAAACATCTCCGGGTATTTCAGTTGTTTCAGGAGCATTTATTATGATTTTGCCCGATAAAAACTTTGGTGAGAATGGCATACTTGTCTATGCCGATGGTGCGGTACATCCTGATCCCAACGAGCGTGAATTGGCTGAGATAGCGGTAAC
>JBASIK010000252.1:0-12373 GCA_049654745.1 Bacteroidales bacterium | reverse complement strand
CCGTTGGGAGGTAATTCCCATACTTCGTAACCCCTGTAAGTGGTACTTACAGGTTCAACCCATTCTGAATGATGACGGGCAAGATCATCATATGAAAGAAAACCACCCTGCTTTTTCATAAATGCATCAATGGTGCGAGCAATACTCCCCCTGTAAAATTCATCCCTTCCTCCCTTTGCAATCTTTTCAAGAGTGTTTGCCAGCAGCGGGTTTTTGAAAATCTCTCCTTTTTCCAGCGCCCTGCCGTTTGGCATATACACCTCTTTAATATTCGGATAATCTTTCAAAATTTCCAGATTGCGTTTCATCTGCCATGCTATAATTTCTGTCACCGGAAATCCTTCTCTGGCATATCTTATGGCAGGCTGCAGGATATCAGCCATTGACAATTTCCCGAACATGTCGTGAATTTCGAACCAGCCGTCTACACATCCAGGTACTGAAACCGGTAAAGGTCCGTAAGATGGAATTTTTTTAATATTATTTTCTTTGAAATATTCAAGCTTCAGCGACCTTGGAGAGCGTCCACTGGCATTCAGCCCGTAAAGCTTACCTCTTTCCGCACTCCAGAGAATGGCAAAAAGGTCTCCTCCTATGCCGCAACCTGTTGGCTCCATTAGACCCAGAACAGCATTGGCAGCAATGGCAGCATCAAAAGCATTCCCTCCTTTTTTCAGAATATCCATAGCAACCTGAGTTGCAAGCGGATGACTTGTAGCAGCCATACCATTCTGCGCAATAACTTCCGAGCGCGTTGCAAATCCGAATCCGGTAACTCTGTCCTGACCCATAAAAACATATGGTGTTAAAATGAAGAATAATATAAAACCTGCTTTTCTCACAATAAGATTATTTTACGGCAAAATTAAGAATATAACATTATATGGTGTTTAAGCTTTTTGAGTAAAATATATGACCGGAGCTATATTTTTACCGATTGATTTAGGTTCATTTTTTTTCAGGCTTAAAAAGTGTTTTCTGTTTTTTGCCTATGATATTAATTCGTAAATACTGCTTTTTATCCGCTTTTTAATATTTTTGAGCGCATAAATTCAAAATATTTACAATCATGAGAAATCTAAAAATATTTATTATGCTGACAGCTTTTATGCTTCTTGCTTCATGCACAGGCAGACAAACAAAAACAGGGGAAGAAGAGGAATTCAACTATTTTGTTGACCAGTTTGAGGATATGAGGATATTCAGATACCGTCTTCCAGGTTTTGAATCTCTTTCTCTACGGCAGAAAGAACTCATTTACTACCTCAGTGAAGCTGCCCTGTGCGGAAGGGATATCCTGTGGGACCAGAACTTTAAATATAATCTACTGGTAAGAAAGACAAACGAGGCAATCATTAAAAGCTGGCAGGGAGATAAGGAGACACCTGATTATAAATCGTTTATAACATGGGCAAAAAGAGTATTCTTTGCTAACGGCATACATCACCATTATTCTGCGGACAAGATGCTGCCATCATTTTCAAAGGAATTTTATACTTCACTTGTAAAAGGTAGCGACCAGTCACTTCTTCCGGTTGGCAACGGAAAAACTGCTGATGATCTTCTGGCAGTTATTTTGCCGGTGATTTTTGATCCGGACCTCTATCCGCGTAAAATAGAAAGGGGAGAAGGTAAAGATATTATTGCAGAATCGGCAGTAAATTTTTATGAAGGGGTTACTGCAAGGGATGTAGAATCTTTTTATAATGGAAAAATAAACCCTGCCGATCCAAGGCCTGTTGCTATTGGGCTGAACTCAAAACTCGTTAAGAAAAACGGCAGGATAGTTGAAGAGGTTTATAAATCCGGTGGTTTATACGGGGAGGCTATCGACAGGATAATTTACTGGCTGGAAAAAGCAAAAAATGTCGCAGAAAACGAAACCCAGAAAAAAGAACTTGAAGTGCTTATTCAGTATTACAAAACCGGGGATCTTAAGACATGGGATGACTATAACGTTTTGTGGGCCAGGAATACCGAACCTATTGTGGATTACGTAAACGGTTTTATTGAAGTATATGAAGACCCGATGGGCATGAAAGCCACATGGGAAGCTATTGTTGATTATAAAGACCCTGAAGCAACCAGGAGGACTGAAACGATAACAGCCAATGCGCAGTGGTTTGAGGATAACAGTCCGGTTCAACCGCAGTACAAAAAAGAGAAAGTTACCGGGGTTGCTGCGAAAGTTATCAATATCGCAATGCTTGGAGGAGATTGCTATCCTGCTTCACCTATTGGAATAAATCTGCCCAATTCTGACTGGATAAGAAAAGAAGTGGGTTCAAAATCGGTCACTCTGGCAAACATTTCAGAAGCCTATGATGTGATGTCGGCAAGATCGGGTATGCTGGATGAGTTTGCTGCAAGTAAAGAAGAGATAGAACGTGTAAGGAAATATGCATCTATTGCAGATGCCCTGCACACCGACCTTCACGAATGTGTGGGTCATGCAAGCGGTAAACTTGCTGAAGGAACCGACCCAAATGCCCTCAAAGAGCACCAGTCGGCTCTCGAAGAAGCACGTGCAGATCTGTTTGCCCTATACTACATGATGGATAATAAACTTATTGAACTTGGACTTTTACCTGAAAAAGAGGCCGCAATGGCAGAATATGACAGCTATATCCGCAATGGGATGCTCACACAATTGGTAAGGATAAGGCCGGGAAAACAAATCGAACAGGCACACATGAGGGCAAGAGCAATGATTGCCCGCTGGGCATATGAAAATGGCAAAGACGAAAATGTGATTGAACTATTTACCCGTGATGGCAAGACTTTTGTGAAAATAAACGATTATGAGAAACTGAGGAACCTGTTTGGCTCATTGCTGAGAGAAGTGCAAAGGATAAAATCGGAAGGCGATTATGAAGCAGGGAAGGCATTGATTGAGAATTATGGAGTTAAAGTTGATCCAGCCCTTCATAATGAAATGCTTGCGCGTTATGAGAAACTGAAACTGGCACCCTATACAGGTTTTCTTAATCCGCGACTGGTTCCGGTATATAACGACAGGGGTGAAATCACAGACGTGAAGGTTGAATATGAAGAGGATTACCTGTCTCAAATGATTTATTATGGAACGAATTATTCATTCTTGCCCGCAATACTTAATTAAAAAAAAGAAGATAAGGAACAATGGAGACAAAAATTGTTGCTTTTTATTTACCTTTATAAAAATATCCTTAAAAATTTTGTATTTGATGAGAAAGGTAAATCTTCTGGCCTCTGCACTGTTTCTAATAGCTGTTTCATCGATACTGGCACAGGTGCCTGAAGCAGTTTTATGGAAAAAGTACGAGCTTACTTTTCCTTCGACAGTCACTTATGATAATCCGGTGCAGGATCTTAAAGCTTTTCAGGTGACATTTACCTCACCTACAGGAAGAGTAAAGACCATTAATGGTTTCTGGGATGGTGGGAGCACATGGAAGGCACGCTTCATGCCCGATGAAACTGGTAATTGGAAATGGGAAACAATATGCTCCGATACAAAGAATGCCGGATTACATAATGTAAAAGGGGAGTTCCGATGTATACCCAATAACGGTAAATCTGATCTTGATATTCATGGCAGAATAATCCGTCAGCCAGGTCTATTCTATCTGACTCATGCTGATGGTACTCCGTTTCTCTATATAGGTTGTACTGCCTGGAACGGAGCACTTAAATCGACCGAGAGTGAATGGGATCAATATCTGAAGCATAGGGCTGAAAATCAATATAGTGTAATACAGCTTGTTACTACACAATGGCGTGGATGTGACAAAAACAGTCAGGGTCAGGTGGCATTTGAGGGTAGTGCCAGAATCCGCATTAATCCAGAATTTTTCAGTCACCTCGATAAAAAGATTGACAGGGTCAATGATTATGGTCTTGTTGCAGCGCCCGTTATTTTGTGGGCATTGCAGACGGGAGCAGGAAGGGAGCTGAGCCCGGGTTACTACTTGCCTGAAGATCAGGCTATCCTGCTGGCAAAGTATATTGTTGCACGTTACGGAGCAAATCATGTTATATGGTTTCTTGGAGGTGATGGTATTTATACAGGTATTTATGAGCAACGATGGAAAACAATAGGGCGGGCAGTCTTTGATGGAACTCATCAGGGGATAGTAGCACAGCACCCATGCGGAAGGTCATGGATTGGTGAGATTTACAGAGATGAAGAATGGCTTGATATAGTAGGTTATCAAAGCAGCCATAGCAACGATAAAGGAACAGTGGAATGGATAACAAAAGGTCCTATGCATAATAAATGGGCATCACTGCCAGCCAGGCCAATCATAAATCTTGAACCTAATTATGAACAGATTAAAACTACTATAACAGACAAGGACGTTCGAAATGCAGTATTCTGGAGCCTTTTCACAGCACCAGTGTCAGGTGTAACTTACGGTGCCAACGGTATATGGCCTTGGCTGAGAGAAGGTGAGAAAATATTGAACCATAGCAATGCGCCATGGACTTATACATGGAGCAAAAGCATCAACCTGCCTGGTTCGCTTCAGATGAAAAATATTGCATCATTTCTCAAAACGCTTGAATGGTGGAACCTTTATCCGGCATCTGAGATACTGATAGAGCAACCAGGTGATAAACAATTTAATGAATTCATATCAGTTGCAAAAACGCCTGATAATAAAACTATTGTGTTATATGTTCCTGTCAAGACACAGGTAAAAATCCGTAAACCCTTAATGAGGCAGTATACGGTAAAATGGTTTAATCCTGTTACCGGGAAATATGCTGACGGATTAATTACCGATAAAGGATCAGTTATGGAATTTTCTCCTCCAGAAGAAACTGATATGGTAGCTGTTTTGAAAATAAAGAAATAAAACAAGCTTATAAGCTCTTATATTTAAGGCTAATCATAGTTCCAGGCTTAATCTTTAAGTAAACCTGATTATTTAATATACTTCCAGAATCTTTCTTCAGACTTTCTGAATTCTCTGTTCTTCTTTCGCTCAAGCATATAATAATATAGAGATATAACAATCCCAATAATAATTATTACAAGAATGATATATTTCATCACCTGTGAGATATCAAACGCTCTTTCAGGAGTTTGAACTGTTTCAACTGATTCAGAGATCTTCCGTCCAACATCAATGTTAAAAATGTTTCTTACAATGAAAAGTGAGAAGAACGATGTTAGTCCTGCTATTACAGGTGTGGCAACCCACCCGGCGGCAATCTCGCCAAGGATTTTGAAGTTAATGTTTCTGGCACCTTTATATAAACCAATTCCTATAACACAGCCCACGATTACCTGAGAACTTGAAACCGGCACCATTGGGATAGGAGGAAGCCCAATTTTAACCAGAAGATTTGAAAGAGATGTTGATGAGAAAACAAATAGTACAAGCGACTGGGCCAGAACTGTAACAAGAGCTGCTTCTGCTGTGAGATTAACTATGTTGCTTCCAACAGTTTCCATTACTTTTTTTGAATAAGTAAGAATTCCTGCGGCTATAGCCAGTCCTCCAAGTAAAAAAAGCTGCTGTGCCGAAGAGAGACTTAAAATACCAAGATTCATTTCACTGAGGTCAAAAGCAGGAACAAACACACCCATAACATTTGCTATATTGTTGGCTCCCAGTGAATAAGCCCCAAAAGCACCGACAACAACCAGTCCTGTTTTTATGTAAGATTCGAATTGGATCATATGAATCCGGGCTCTTCTTTTTATACGGCTTATCAGGATGTACAGTGGTATTGCAAACAGTGCCCCGAGTATTGGACCCGTGACCCATGTAGCAACTATTTTTGAAAGTGTACTGGTGTCGGTGGGATTTCCTGTAAACAGGTTCCATCCAATTATTGCTCCTACAATTGCTTGTGTGGTAGAAACAGGAAGCGAAAATTTTGTCATCACATACACTGTTATTGCTGCTGCCAGAGCTACAGTAAATGAACCACCGATTGCATTGACTGCGCCAAGTTTCCCCAGTGTGCCTGAAGTGCCTGCTCCCTGGATAACTGCTCCCAGAATTACAAAAACTGATGCAATTATTGCTGCCTTTCTGAAGGAAACCATTTTTGCTCCAACAGCTGAACCAAATACATTGGATGCATCATTCGCTCCCAGCGACCAGCCTAGAAATAAACCACTCGTTAGAAAAAATAGTATCATAACAGCCTGTATCAGAGTATTACTTTGACTGTCATTATCGACAGCATGTCAGCTGCTGCCTGGGCAAGGTCAGAAATATTCTCAATATGATGAACAATATACCTGAGGTGAGCCTTGTGTGCAAGGTCAAGCTCCTTCATTTCGTGAAAAACCCTCTTTTTTATACTGAACGAGATTTTATCTGTCTCACTTTCAAAATAGTACACCTTCAGGAGTTTTTCTCTTACAGTATGGGGAGCCCTGAAATAAGCTCTGGCAGCCGGAATAAGTTCTTCTGCTGCATTTGCAGAGGTTTCTGCAAGACTTATAATGTTTTCAAACAGGCTTTCAGGTATTTCAGGTAATTCGATATCAAATTCATGGAGGGAACTTTTTATTCCGTCCATAATTTCATCCATTTCATCAATAAGCCTTGTAACTTCTTCCCGGTGCTGTGGAAGAATAGAATGGGTGATCATTTCATTCTCAATTTCGCGCTGGAGTTTATCCGCATTGTTTTCAAGAGCATCTACCTTGGAAAGATGCCTGTGAAACGACTCATAATCACCTTTAACATACGACCTTATTCCTTCGCGAAAAACAAGTATTCCAAGATCAATGTTGTCGAAAAACTCATCGATCTTGATTATTGTCTGCCTGGTGGTTCTTGCAAATAATGCCATTTTTTTCTGATTTTCAGATTTGTAAACAAAATTAGAAATCTGATCTGATTTTTCTAATTTATTTATTAACAGCTATATTTAAAATTGAACAATTTTTTCAACTCTGTTATGATTGAGGTAGCTTTTTATTATTGAAATTATTTCGCTGTTATCGTTAGTTTCTTTAATGCATTCATGTATAGCCTCCAATCCGAAGCCGACACAGTTAATATCGAAATAGCCGTATCCTGCAAACCTTCCCCTTACAATCTTTACCACACTTCTTTCATTATCATTCCTGCCTCTGTCAATAATGAAATAGTTCCCGGGGGTGAAAATAAATTCATCCATAGCCTTTGATGCTCTCCTGTTATATTCCTGGGGTGATTCTTTTCCGCAGCAGGCTCCCCTGCAAATGCCCAGCTGGTAATGAAAACAGGCACCTTCTGTTTCATACATACCTGCAAGCTTCTGGCATAATGAATACTTTTCAATGAGTCTCTCCAGAGCCGTTTTTACACTTTCCTTTGAGTTGAAAGTTGCAAGAAAAGGTCTGGATTCTTTTACCCGGTTTATGGAGAAAACAATATATCCCTTATCGTCAATACCGTGACAGATGCCCCATCTGTTGTTCAGTCTCCTTTGGGCCCTGTTGTATAGTGGCTGAAGTGATTTAATTTCTATTGACTCTCGAATTAATGCAATCAATTCACTTCCGGTAAGCTCCCAGCTGATATCGGCAATCTCATCACGCATCTTCATTGCCCTTCCTGAAGTATTGTTTGAAAGATGAGACGAAACTCTTTCAAAAATATTATTACTCTTACCTACGTAAATGACATTTCCTTTTTCATCATAAAAATAATAGATGCCGGGTTCTTCCGGAATCTGCTCCAGTTTTCTAATATCAAGCAGAGGATTCAGTTTTGCAAGTCTTGTATTTTTGAGAAGTTCAGATGATATTCCATTAAGTTCTCTGTCTTTTTCGAGGCATAATTCAAACAGGCGAACTGTTGCAAGCGCATCTCCTGCAGCCCTGTGCCTGTTTTCAATTTTGATTCCAAGTGCAGAACATATATTTCCAAGGCTGTAGGATCTGTAACTGGGAAACATCTTACGCGATAATGAATGGGTGTCTATCACTTTTCTTCTGTAATTGTAACCAAGCGATTTAAACTCCTCGCGAAGAAATGAATAATCAAACCTTGCATTATGTGCAACAATTATCCTTCCTTCAGTTAGCTCGACAATATTTTTTGCTATTTCATAAAACTTAGGTGCATCCTCAACCATCTCATTTGTTATGCCGGTTAAGTTCGTAATATAGTATGGTATTGTTCTTTCAGGATTTACCAGAGTACAATATTCACCTGTGATTTTTTTACCGTCATGCTGGTAAATGGCAATCTCGGTTATTTTTTCGAGTCTGGCACTGCCTCCTGTTGTTTCTATGTCGATTATGGCATACATTTACTGAATAAAGGAAAGTCAGAGAAGTTAAATTAAAACGTTTTTATGAATCTGAAAAATATGAAAAGTAACTGAAACTTTAACCTCAAAAGAAGGGTCGATTGTTAAAAGTATTCTATAATTCAGTAATTTTCAATTAATAATATAAGTTTATAAATTTGCACGTTTAACATTTTACGACATGAGTGAATGTTTTGGTAATTATTTTATTCATAACGGAACGCTTCAGCCTGTTGAATTATTTGACAATTCTTTTATATATGAAGGAGAATCAATATATGAGGTTCTAAGAATGATCAGAGGGCTACCTGTGTTCTTTGAAGATCATTTTAAGCGTCTTGAAACAAGCACCAGGCATCAGAAAAAGTTGATGCTGGCAAACAGGGAGCAGCTCAGAAAAGACATTCTGAAACTGGCAGAAGCAGAAAAAATTAAAGATGTCAATCTTAAGATTGTATTCAATTATAATGGAGTTATAGGCAATTATCTGGTTTATTTCATCGAACCTGTTTATCCTACAGCCGAGCAGTATACAAAAGGGGTAAAAGGAGTACTTTTCTATGCTGAAAGAAAAGATCCTGAATCTAAGTTAATTAATCATAAACTTCGTTCTGAAATTTATCATAAACTTATTATCTGCGGAGCTTATGAGGCTCTTCTTGTAAACCGTGAAAACTGCATAACCGAGGGAAGTCGTTCGAACATTTTTTTCATAAAAAACAATGTCCTGTATACAGCCCCTGACAGGTACGTTCTTGGAGGGATAACACGCAAACATATTATCGAAATATGTGGCGAAAATGATATTAAAGTGGAATTTACATGTGTGAATGCAGATAAAATAAAAGAATATGAAAGTGTGTTTATGACAGGTACTTCTCCTGTGGTTTTACCTTTCAGGACAATAGAGAATTTTTCCTTTAATGTTAAACACCCAAATATTGGTTTTCTCCGAAACCTGCTTCTTGAAAGGATGGAGAAGAGCCTCAGATATTTTGAAAATATTAGCGACCGGGGAACTTAATTTGGGAATAATTCTCAGGGAAATTTTTAGTCTCACAGACATAAATAAATTTCTTTTATCTTTGATTCTCCAACACTGTAAAAACTAATTGCTATGGCAAGCATACGGGAGTTAAAAAAAGAGATTGATAATCAGATATTTGGTATTATTTCGGATTGCATGTTGTTTATGAGCCGGCATCCAGATCACGATGAAAATGAGGTGAATGCAATTGTCCAGGAGGCATATCAGCTTAGAAACAACCTTATATACAGAATATATCATTTTGATAATAAGGAAGATATCAGGGCGGTTAAAAACCATTTCAAAGAAATAAAATCAGACCTTTCCAATGGCATTGATCAGTTATGCATGAAGCTCAGCAGTCTCAGTTCTAAGAAGAAAAAGAAGTAACGTATCTGTAAATTTCTTTACCGCATTTTGAACATTTTTTCCCCAGTAAGCCAACATGCCTTATGTGGTAACCATCTCTTTTGGTAATCAGGTTACCGCATTGAGGACAGTATGTATTCTGACCGGTCAGTTGAACAGCATTACCTATATACACATAATCCAGATATTGTGAGGCAATTTCGTACAACTGTATTAGTACTTCCGAAGGTGTTGGAGGGTCATTTCTTTTGTACATTGGAAAGTAGCGGCTAAGGTGTAGCGGAACATCCCGTCCCAGTTCTGTGGCGATCCATTTAGCCTCTTTTTCCATATCACCCGGGTTGTCATTCCTTTCCGGAATGATCAGAGTGGTTAACTCGAGATGCTTGCCTGCTTTTGCAATCATCCTAATCGACTCTTTAACCGGTTCAAGTGAAGCACCTGTAAGTGATTTGTAAAAATTGTTGTCAAAAGCCTTGAGATCCACATTAAATGCATCAATAAATTGCAGATATTCTTTCAATGCTTCATGTGTTACATAACCGTTGGTGACCATCACCGTTCTCTGTCCGGCTTCTTTAACCTTAACAGCAACGTCTTTAACATATTCGAACCATATCACAGGTTCATTATATGTGAACGCAACACCTATATTATTTTTTTCTCTGAGTGAATAACTAAGAATTTCGTCGGGAGTAATTTTCTTTGATATTCCCGTAATAATATTCTGGGATATATGGTAATTCTGACAGAAATCACATCGCATGTTGCATCCATATGAACCTATTGAAAGAATATACATTCCGGGGAAAAAGTGATACAACGGCTTTTTCTCAACAGGGTCGAGTGCAAAACCTGAAATAACCCCGTATGTAAGGAGCTCAATTTTACCTCCGGTATTTTTCCTTACTCCGCATATGCCTGTTTTACCTTCTGCAATTTTACAGTTGTGGGGGCAAAGTGTGCATATAATTATACCGTTTTTATGCCTGATCCAGTTCATTTTTCCCTATATAAATTTCGAATTGTTAAATTAAGAATTATCTCATTACTCAGAATTATTATTTTTATTTTTAACAACTGATTTACGTAATTACAACATTTTATTACTATGAAAAAATATGTTGCGGCTTACCTGATAATGTCTTTATTTTCATGTATTATAATTGCTGGACAAACCACATTGTCTCATCCTCATATTTTAGTAAATGCAAGTGATAGACTTCAGGTTTTGGAAAAGGTAAAAAATTACAATTGGGCACGAACGATTTTTGATAATATGCTGAAAAATGTCGAGCCTTATGTTCAGCGGCATGAAGTTGACCCTGAATGGATATTGAGTCGCTACCTTATGAACAGAGTGCCAGGAAAAAGATATACAAAAGTTTATAGTGATAATCAAGGTTTATCAATTGTACGACAGGAAGGAGATGCACCAGTGGCAACTGTAAGGGTTTCCCCGCATATTAGAGTGCCCGTGACTCCTTCAGGATTTTCCTATAGGAGACCATCTATTGAAGAACTTGTGCCTTATGATACCTCACGTTTAATGTATCTTACCAATCTGGAGACAAATCAAAAAGAATGGGTTAATCCTCAGGCGCTTGTGGGGGATATTAATAGTGAAATCAATAACCTTGCACTTAATGCTGCTATACTTTACTGGTTAACCGGAGAGGAAAAATATGCAAAGTTTGCGTCTGATATTATAGATCAATGGGCACGCGGCGCGTATTATCAGGAACCTGTAATTGGTCCATGCCGTACAGGATTTCTTGATTTGCAGACGCTGGGTGATGCTGCATATAGAAGCCTGGTTCTTGCCTATGATTTTGTCTATCCCTTTATGAAGAAGTCGGGATATGACATGAGATATTATGAAGTTGTTTTTGAAAAAATTGCCTCCACACTTGCTTTCAGGGGATTCTGGAATAATAACTGGTATGCTGCTGAGAGTTCAACTCTGGTATTTTCTGCATTAAGTCTTGAAAATGAAGAAAAAAGAAATTTTTATCTAAGCTTTTTTCTTGATAAAGACACAATTAATGGATCCTGTGGACAACTTGCTTTGCCATCTACAGTCGAAAAATGGCTGACTCCTGACGGACACTGGAAAGAACCAGCAGGTTATCATAACTATCCTGTTAGCAACCTGCTTCTTTCGGCGCTGGCAATGGAAAAAAACGGATATGATATTTTCAGAAAATTTCCTGCCTTATTTAAGGCTTCATATGTAATGTTGAAGTATTCTTTTCCAAATCTTACAGTTTCAGCTTTTGGCGACACTGGCAGAGCTTCTCAAAGTCCCGAGTTACTTGAAATTGGAATAATCGGTGCACTTAAATATAACAGGCCGGAATTGCCCGACCTTTTAGCAGCAATGAAAAAGCTTATGGAAAGTGGTCGCTATAAACGAGAAAATGCGGGATATCTTGGTTTATTATGCTATTATCCGGAGATTCCGGATACAGATTCAGAATACAGATGGCCTCGAAGCGGAACACTTGATTATGCAAGATTTTTTATGCAAAGGAACGGCACAGATTTAACTTATGGTTTGATGTATGGAGTACAGGGCGCGAGCTATAATCATAATCATTGCAATGGTATGTCAATGGAACTGTACGGAGCAGGTGAAGTGATGGGAATTGATGCCGGACCAGGTCCTACATATGAACATCCACTTCATGTTAATTATTACAGTCAGTGGGCAGCTCATAACACAGT
>JBASIK010000251.1:0-5300 GCA_049654745.1 Bacteroidales bacterium | reverse complement strand
TCGTCGGGATTGAAACTTCGGAGAGACTCAACCTCATCGCCAAAAAAATCTAAGCGGAAAGGCATATCAGCAGAAAAAGAAAATATATCAGCTATGCTGCCCCTGATTGCATATTGACCCGGTTGATAAACAAAATCAACTCTTTCAAAACCATACTCCTGCAGTAATTCCTCAAGAAAATCAACCGAAAGCCTCTCTCCTTTTTTAACGGTAAATGTATTATCACTAAGGGTCTGTTTGCTGACTACTTTTTCCATTAAAGCTTCAGGATATGTAACTATCAGCCCGTTATTTTTCCCCGGAACAAGGAAATTGAGAACTTCTGTTCTGAGAATGATACCTGCTGGATCAGTCTGTTCGTAAATAATCGACCTTTTATATGTTGAAGGGAAGAAGAATACAGAGTCATCTCCGAGTAAAGAAACAAGGTCGCTATATAAATATGCAGCTTCCTCCTTTTCCGGGGCAATGACCAGATTTATCAGGGGCCGGGCCCGGTAAACCGACGAAATAACCATGGCAACTGAAGAGCCAGTTAGTCCCTTAAGAATTATTCTGCCGGTTTCTTCTTCTGAAATTCTTTTTTTCAGAAGTGTAACCCCCTCATGGTTATCATATATCAATGACAGTTGATTCTCTCTCATTTTATAAAATCCGTCGCAAATTTACTAAGAGTGGCTTGGAATTATACCTGACAGGCAAAATAATATATTTCAATAATCCTATGTTTTGTCCTGAATTAAACAGACAAAAAATTGGATTGGCTTTTCTCTTTATTTTGACAGAAGCCCGTTTCCCTGCCCGGCTGACACCAGTCAGACTGGCCCCAGGGGGGAAAGGCTTAAAGAATGTACTCACCCCCAACCCCATGGATAATGCCAAATGACATTAAAAGTGTATTGCCAAGAATTCAAATATAATTGAAAAACAGATTATTACAATAATTTTTCCCCCCGTGGGAGGAAATACAAAGGGGGTCAGTTTATTATAAAGGAAATACAAAGTAATCATTATGAAAAAAAAGGGTGTCTATATGAAATAAAAGGGATAGATTGTATATTTATAAAGTGATGGTAACTTTTCTCAGGAGGCTTCACAATAAACTACTCTTTGGCAAAATAAGTGTTGCGATTAGGGGAAAAATTATAAAATTATTTAACTATGAAAGTTTATAAATTCGGGGGGGGAGTGGTTAAAGATGCGGAGGGTGTGAAAAATATAGCCCGGATACTATCAGGAACAGATGAAAACCTGGTTGTGGTGGTTTCTGCTTTCGGGAAAACCACAAACGCTCTTGAAAAAGTGCTTGAAACCTGGTATAACAAGGATGATGAATTCAGGGCACTTCTAAGAAGAATTTATGATTATCATCTTGATATTGCCGGGAAGCTGTTTATTGATGGAAAAGAGGTTATTGATTCGTTAAATCTTGCCTTTTCAAAGCTTGAGGATTATCTGTTAACAGAAAAAATAAGAGATTACGATTATGAATATGACCAGATAGTTTCTTTTGGCGAAATATGGGCTTCAATAATCGTTGCAGGTTATTTGCAGAAGGAAGGTTTTAATGTTGAATGGGTTGATATAAGAAATTGTTTGATTACAGATGATAATTACCGGGATGCAGGTATATTATGGGGAGAAAGCAGTAAGGAAACAAAAAGATGTTTTGATTTTTTAAAAAGAAAAATTTATGTAACTCAGGGATTTATAGGAGGCACGATTACCGGCCAGACAACCACACTCGGTCGCGAAGGTTCTGATTATACAGCTGCAGTTCTGGCAAATATGCTCGATGCAAAAGAAGTTGTAGTATGGAAAGATGTGCCGGGTATTTTAAATGCCGATCCTCTCTGGTTTGATGATGCTGTAAAGCTTGACGAGATCTCATATAAGGAAGCTGTTGAAATGTCGTTTTCAGGTGCAAAAATAATTCACCCAAAAACCATAAAACCCCTTCATAACAAGAACATCCCGCTATATGTGAAGCCTTTTTTTAACCCCGGCGAACCAGGGACTCTTGTATCGTCAATTTCTAGAGTCACTACTGATGCTGTACCTGTTTACATCCGGAAGGAAAACCAGATACTTATTTCTGTTCTTCCGGTTGATTTTTCATTCGTGATGGGAGATAACCTGAGTATTGTCTTTCACAGCTTCATGCAGCACAGAGTAAAAGTTAATCTTGTACAGGCTAGTGCAGTAAGTATTAATGTATGTGTTGATTATGAAAAGAATAAGATTGAAAAACTGATTAAAGATCTGAAAAGAGATTATAAGGTTCTTTACAATGATAATGTTGAGATTCTGACTGTGATGCGCTATAACCGTGAAGCTACGGCAAGGATTCTTTCCGGAAGAGAGATTCTGCTTGAGCAGAAGA
Source organism: Bacteroidales bacterium (assembly GCA_049654745.1). Lineage (GTDB taxonomy): Bacteria > Bacteroidota > Bacteroidia > Bacteroidales > VadinHA17 > LD21. The sequence continues at coordinate 2,917 of JBASIK010000251.1, read as the reverse complement.
CTCGCAGGGTTGTACGGTATGTTGTGAGGTGTCTGAAGAATTCTATCTGAAATTCTGGTTACTCAGGCCTTATTTGAAAGTAGGGGACATAGGCAGGAGGGAGACCTTCACTCCTTTTAGTTTCATAACCGAATGATATGGATTTAACTTTCTTAATTATCATATTGTTTGATGGATTGAAGTACCAGTCTTCAGTAAACTGAATTTTTCCTATTCTGGAAATATCTGAACCAGTTTCCTGAAGAATCCTTTTTGCATCTTTCGGAGCGATTTCCTCACCTGTAATACAATCATAAACTTTGATTGCATCATGTTTTATTTTATCCAGCAGATTCAGAAACATTTGTTCGCCATTGAATCCTTTAATTTTTTCAGTTTCCCATGGATCTCCTGAAAGTTCAGGTTTCAATATCACTTCAGTAATTATATCATTACCTATTTTAAGTAAACCGGCTTCGGCGGATATTTCTTCCGTAACAACGGAAGGTGGTGTCTCAGTTCCCTTTTTATTCTCCCTGCAGTTATTCAAGGTTATAACAGCAAGAATAGCAAATAGCAAAATGATAATTTTCTCTTTCATAACCGGCTATTTTAGGTTAAAAATCAATTTTTCCCCTCTGTAAGTATCGTTTATAATACCTTTATTATATACTATTATACCGTTTACAATAGTGTATTCAACCCTGCTCTGGAAGGTCACACCTTCGAAAGGAGACCATCCGCACTTGTAGAGAATGTTTTCCTTATTGACTGTCCATGGCTTATCAGGGTTGAGGATACATAAGTCAGCTTTATAACCTTCCCTGATAAATCCCCGGTCTTTTATTCTAAAGATTTTTGCCGGGTTGTGGCACATTTTTTCAACTATTTTCTCTGCAGAAATTTTTTTACGGTGGCAGAGTTCCATCATTGCCACCAGTGAATGCTGGAGCATGGGTCCACCTGAAGGGGCCTTGAAATATGGCTGTTTTTTCTCTTCCACTGTATGTGGTGCATGGTCGGTTGCTATAATATCAATCTGATCGTTGTTAACTGCTCTGATTAGGGCTTCGCGGTCGTATTGAGTTTTTATTGCGGGGTTCCATTTTATGAAATTTCCGAGCTTTTCATAATCTGTATCGTCGAACCACAGGTAGTGGATTGAAGTTTCTGCTGTAAGTTTTTTTTCTTCAGGCCGTATATCGCCTGAAAAGAATTTTATTTCGTCGGCAGTTGAAAGATGAAGTACGTGTAGTCGTGTATTGTACTCTCCTGCAACTTTTACAATAAATGAAGTAGCATTAAGGCATGCATCCCTGCTGCGGATTACAGGATGATAACTAGTGGGAAGGTTTTCGCCGTATCTTTCCCTGTATGTGCTAATATTCCTGCTTATTATTGATTCATCTTCGCAGTGGCATGCAACGAGTAGAGGTGTGCGTGAGAAGATTTCACGAATGATTTTTTCCTCTGTAAGGAGCATGTCGCCAGTTGAAGCGCCAAGAAAGATTTTAATGCCGCATATTGTTTCGGGGTCGGCATTTAATACCTCATTAAGGTTAGAGTTTGTTGCTCCAATGTAAAAAGAGTAATTGATGAGTGAGTTATCCTGTGCAAGACTAAATTTTTCGTTAATAGCTTTCAGTGTTGTAGTATGGGGAATGGTGTTTGGCATATCCATGAAAGAGGTAACGCCTCCTGCAACAGCTGCTCTTGTTTCCGTAAAGATGCTGGCTTTATGAGTAAGTCCTGGTTCCCTAAGATGTACATGCACATCTATAATACCGGGTATAACATAGCATCCTTCGGCGTTTATGAAAATGGCGTCATCCGGCATGTTCTCCGGTTCGATGTAACCTGTTGCAGCTATTCTATCGCCAATAATAAGAATATCTCCCTTACGAGATTTTCCTTCATTAATAATTGTGCCGTTTCTGATGATGAGAGAGCTCACGGTTAAATGTTTTTTGACCGGTGTATCTCAGTAAACTGTCAGGCTTCCTGTGATATCTGGTATCTTGTAAAGAAGCTTCTGATTTTCATCCTGAGTACGCCCCAGAAGGCTTCATTAAAAACACCACCCGACATCTTTGAAGTTCCAATTCGTCTGTCGGTGAACACTATAGGGATTTCAACGATTTTATAGCCAAGTTTCCAGGCAATAAATTTCATTTCAATCTGGAAACAGTAACCAACAGATTTTATCTGGTATCTTAGAATGTTTTTCAGAACGTCGCGTCTGTAGCATTTGAATCCTGCCGTGGTGTCTTTAATTTTCATTCCTGTTATTGTTCTCACGTATATGGAAGCGAAGTAAGACATAAGTATGCGTGAGAGGGGCCAGTTAATTACGTTAATACCGCTGATGTATCTTGAACCTATTGCCAGATCGGCGCCATTGTTGCGGCAGGCATTAAGCAGACGTATAAGGTCGGAGGGGTTGTGAGAAAAATCGGCATCCATCTCGAAGATATAGTCATAACCTTTTTCTATAGCCCAGCGGAAGCCTGTAAGGTAAGCAGCTCCCAATCCCATTTTTCCTGGTTTCTCAATAAGATGAAGGTTGTTGTATCTCTGCTGCAACTGTTTTACTGTTGCCCCGGTTCCATCGGGAGAATTATCATCAACAACGAGAATATCAAATTTCTCATCAAGGGAGCTGATTACAGGAATTATTGCCTCAATATTTTCCTTTTCGTTATAGGTTGGTATAATAACCAGATTTGTCATTATAAACTCTTTCAGCTACGAAAATAAAATTTTTAATTTAACATCATATTATACATTTTGAGAAAGTTCAATTTTTTTTACATTTGCACCCGCTTTCACAGGTTAGGGGTTCTTTGGATAGGGTGGTTAAGAGGGGTTGGTTCTGCTTGTTGTGAGGTTTTGGTTAAGATTGATGGGATGGGTAGAAAAAAAGGTAGATGATTTTTGG
>JBASIK010000250.1:0-12652 GCA_049654745.1 Bacteroidales bacterium | reverse complement strand
GCCGGGTGTGGAAATTCCGTTTTCAAAAAACATCTCGTCCCGGCGCCAAAAATTGTTTGAATCATTTGCTACAACATATCGCTTGTACGGAGCTATTTATTTAGAAATAAATGATGTTCAAGCCCCCTTTCAGATAATGCCAAATGGCACAAATATAGGGGATATGGAATATCTTCCGATCAGGGGCAAAAAGAAGCTAATAAATAGTTGGTGGTGAAAGCCCCCTACCCGGTGGTTCGAAGGTACCCCCTGAAAAATCAGATTTTTAACCCCAGAATAGTAATATCATCAACCTGTTCAAGGTTCCCTTTCCAGTTAAGATATTCTTTTTCAATAATTTCTTTTTGTTCTGCAAACGACAGGTGATGTATTTCAGAAAGAAGCTTTTTAAATGCAGATTTCTTGTATTTCTTTCCTTCCGGACCACCGAACTGGTCGATTATACCATCGGAAAACAAATAGATTAAGTCACCGGGATGAACTTCTATTTCTTGATTGGTAAACGATATCTCCTTTCCCGTAAGATATCCAATCGGCATCTTGTTGGCTTTATATTCCTTGATCTCTCCATTTGTAATAAGAAACATCGGATTGAAGGCTCCGGCATACTGTAGTTTACTCCTCTTCTTGTCGAGGATACAGAAGGAAATATCCATCCCGTCAGGGGTCTCCCCTTCCTTACCCGTCTGATGAAGCGATTCAATTATCTTTTGCCGGAGAATATTCAGCAGGTCGCTGGCTTTTATGTTATCCGAACCGGGGACAATTTCATTAAGCATCGAAATTCCGAGGGTACTCATAAAAGCCCCAGGCACACCGTGCCCGGTGCAATCTGCTACGGTAAAATAGATGTTGCTTTCATCTTCAGCAATCCAGTAAAAATCGCCGCTTACAATATTCCGGGGCTTAAAAATAAGGAAATAATCGGCAAACAGTTTCCTGAACAGTTCATCCGACGGAAGCATCGCCGACTGTATTTTACCTGCATATTCTATACTCGAAGTTATCTCTTCCTTCTGTGCTTCAATCTCGGCTGTCCGTTCTCTCACCTTTTCTTCCAGAATCCGCTTCTCCCTCTGTAGACGTCTCTCCCTGAATTTAATAACTCCTGCAATAAGCAATAATCCTGCAAGTGACACAAGTAAATAAAACGGTGCCGTTCTGGTAAACGGAGGCTTGATTACAAAACTTACCTGCTCCGGTTCACTTATGTTCCCCCATATATCTCTTGCCCTGACCTTCAAAATATAATTACCTGGCTGAAGCATCAGGTTAACCGTAGTGGCAGATGACCATTTCGACCACTCATCCATCAAATTTTCAACAATATACTGATACCTCACAGAGCCCTTTTTGTAATAATTCGGCGACACAAACTCAAAATATATATTGTTGTCATTGCTCCCGAACTCTATATCTGACAGCCGGAAAAAGTCACCGTGATCATTTGTAACACTCTTCATTACAAGGTGAAAATCGGGCTGAATTGTTTTTATTCTGTTGCACTGAATCCGGTAAATCTGATTTTCTCCGTCAATAACCCAGATATCTTCATTGCCTGCCCTGATTGAGACGATATTATCAAAAAGTTTAAGTATCGACCTGTCGGTGCAGGATATATTAAGATTTCTGTTCAGGCAAATCCACTCTTCCCCTGTATTTATCCACGGAAAACCAGGCTGGGTAAGAACATAATTAATGCCTCTTTCCGTACCTTCCCGGAAAACCTGATATTTTTCAAATGTATCTTTTTCAGGTATATAATACCTCACATCCGATTCAGAATAAACAAACAATGTATCATTTACAAAGTCAACAAGGTATCTCTGCGGAAAGTCATCTTTAAACTTATAGAATAGATAATCAGGTTTATTTGAAAGTATTACCCTTGCCACTGCCTCATCAGTTCCCAGCCATAACACCGAATCGTTAACCGGAACAGCAGAATATACCTGCCTCCTGAAACCCGGGTCAGGATCGGTAATGCTCCATTTGCCCTGTGAATATGAAATGCAGAAATATCCTTCGGATGAAGATATCCAGAAGTCTTTGCCGTTAATGGCAGGATTTATGCGATAAATATACCTGTTGCTTACAAGTGTCCGGGCCGAATGATTTGAGATAAGCATCAGCCCTTTGTTTGTGGAAGCAAGTATGCCTGCTGGAGAAACAACCAACTGGCGGCATTTTTCATTGAAATCCTCCACCTTTTTGAATACATAATCAATTGATTTCAGCCTGCTGATTGTTTTTTTAACATACCTCGGACGAGGGAATTCTTTAATTTCAGGAAGTTTAACCTGCTCGTCCCTGGCAGGTTCGACAGGTTGTTCTATTTTCTGTTCCTGCTTAACCTCTTTTTCACGAGTAACTCTTCTGCCGAAAATACGTGAGAGAATGCCTCTTCTTTCCGTTTTTGGGGTTTCCTGCTGTACCTGCTCTTCTTCTTTCTGCCCTTTTACCTCATTCTGCTGAGGAACACTCTCAACTGTTTCACTCCTGGCTACATTCACTACAGGTTCCTGCTTAACCAGTACCTCAATCTTTTCATACTGTTTTTCCTCAGCCAGATAAAAAACACCTTCACTGGTTCCTACATATAACTCATTATTATAAACCACTGAATTTGTAAGGTTACCTTTCAGTCCAGGATAAATTGAGAAATTACCCGCCGGCAGAACAAGGTCAGCCCGGGTAAGTCCATAGGGATGTGAGATCCACAATCCCCCGTTGTTATCCATCCCCAGTGCATATACCTCATCGTCAGGTAAACCCCGTGCATAATTAATCGTATATTTTATTTTACCTGTAAGTTTTTCAATAATCAGAACACCGCCATCGAGTGTCGAAAAAGCAAAGAGACTATCAGAAACAACTATACCGTTTGACAGGAAATTTTGCTCAAGATATCCTTCATCCTTAACGTTGTAATCATAAAAACTGTTGCCGTCGAACAATATAAGCTTACCAATGTCCAAACCCAGCAACAAACGTTTTTGATCAAATGGAACCGAAAACAATATCTCCCTTTCTTTTAAAAGATACCCGCTGGAGAGCGGTGTTAGAGAATCCCCTTCAATTCTGTGCAAACCGGAAGGAAAAACATTAACAAATACATTTCCGTGCAATAGAAACATTCCTGTGAAATAGCTGTAAGCATCCGGTTCAAGCATCAGTTCGATCCTGCCTCTCACCATATCATACATTGTGATACATGTTTCACTGTAAAACCATGCAGCAGTATCGGTGAAGAGAATATTTGTTATTAAACCACACTCTATTGTATCGCCTGAGAGTGAATAATAGTTATACAATCCTTTTTCGTCTCTCTCAAGGTAACCGAAACTATTTTCACTTCCGGCAAAAACTGTTTTTATATCCTGATTATATTTTAATGTATAGGGAATAACCGGCAATCTTATCAAATCCCAGTTATGTCCGTCGAAGGTCAGTATTCCTCGCCTGTTTGCAAACATCATTATCCTGTTGTCATCCTGACATATTGACCAGTTCTGACTCTCAACCCCGGTACCCTCCCTATATTGTGAAAGAAGCGGCGAGCCTGTCTGTGCAAAATTCAAACCTGAAATCAGATAGAAGCCTGCTAAAGAAAATAATGCACGTATTAATATCTTGAAACTGAAATTCATTTGAATTCTATATGGCTGCAGCGTAAAATTACAATTAAATTTCAAACGGGCTTTAAAGAAGAAAGATATTATTTAATAAATAAACTGATAATCAATGTAATTGCAAGTCCTAAAACTGCAATGATTGTTTCCATGACTGTCCATGATTTAAGTGTTTGTTTTTCATTCATTCCCAGATATTTGCTTACTATCCAGAAACCACTATCGTTCACGTGCGACATAATTGTGGCTCCTGCTGCTATAGCCACAACTAATAATGCTATCTGAGGCTGTGACATGCTGAATGCCTTTACCATCGGTGATATTATTCCTGCTGAAGTTATCATAGCCACTGTTGCAGAACCCTGTGTTATTCTTACGAGTGCAGCAGCTATCCATGCAAGTACAATAAGTGGTACAGAGCTTCCGGCAACAGATTCAGCTAGTATCTTCCCTATACCGCTGTCGACAAGTACCTGTTTCAGAACGCCTCCCGCACCAGTAACAAGTATTATAATACCTGCTGGTCCGAGTGCCTTTGTACTCAGATTCAGTACTTCGGCAGTTGTAAAACCACGCCTGAGGCATAGCAGAACCGACAGAAGAGTAGCAACAATAAGTGCAGTGAAGGGATGACCTGAAAAAACGATTATATCTGTTAGAAGAGACTTTGTGAGAGTTTGCTTTTCAACAGCAAGGTTGACAAAAGTAGCTGTAATTATCATAACAAGAGGCAGTGCGATCAGGGCAACCACTTTTGTAAAAGAAGGCTGTTTTCCTGGTAGTGATTTTTCTGTTTCCGTTTCACTGAGTATATCAGGAACACTCACGTTAATCTTTTTTGCTATAAAACGGCCAAACAGCGGGCCTGCGATAATTGCGGTTGGCAAACCGGCGATCAATCCGAAAAGCACCACCCAGCCAAGTTCAACCTCAAAAATCTGTGCTACAGCTGTTGGACCAGGCGTTGGCGGCACCATGGCATGGGTAACGGCCAGACCTGCAAGAAGAGGTATGCCATAATAAAGGACAGACCTGCCAGAATCGCGGGCAAGAGCATACACCACAGGAACAAGAATAATAAGTCCGATATCCAGAAAAATGGGTATACCCACTATGAAACCAGTAAGCATGAGAGCCCACGAAGCCCTGCCTGTGCCGAATTTTTTAATCATACTTCTTGCGAGTGCCCTCGCCCCTCCAGAGCTCTCAAGCATCTGCCCGAAAATAGCACCCAGCCCTACAACCGTTGCAATAAACCCAAGTGTGCTGCCCATCCCGTTCTGAATACTTGTTGTAATTGACGAAAGAGGCATTCCGGCAAGTATTCCTGTTAAAATCGAAGTTACCAGCAGGGCAATAAAAGCACTAATCCTGAAACGGAGTACCATCAGGAGAAGAAACGATACAGCAATAATTACGATAAAAAGTATGTAAAGAGGTGACATTTATCTTTTGGGATTATTTTACAGAATTCTTAAGAAAAAATAATTAAGGAGTAAGAATTACTTTACCAGGTTCTGTTTCTCTGTTGTAGAGTTTTCTGAACCATTCTGCCCCTTCCGAGAGGGGTGCAACAGCAAGTATCTGGTCGTCAACCTTCAATCTTCCATTGCTTATAAACTCGAGTATTGTTTCATATTCACCCCTTATTGCACAACTGCCTAACACCTTTATTTCGCCTGTTACAACCTTCTGGAGGGGAAAATTTACCTGTGGCGAAGTATTTCCCACAAGGACAACTTTACCGCCCTTTCTTACAAGTTCGAATGCCATGTTTACAGTTTCGTTCTTCCCCACAGCTTCAAAAACAACATCGGCTCCCCTTCCCGCTGTTGATTTTCTCAGTAGCTCAGCAACCTTTGCCTCTCCTGCAAGGATAGAGCAGTCGGCTCCCGCTGCAGAAGCCATCTCCAGACTTTTTTTATTAATATCAAATGCTGCAACTGACGAAGCACCAGAAATTTTAAGAAGTTTGATGATGAAAAGTCCCACAGTACCGGCACCAATCACCACACATACATCTCCTGTCCTCACTTCCCCTATATTTACAGCATGCATGGCTACAGCTGCCACTTCAACCATAGCCGCCTGCTCAAAAGTCACATTATCGGGTATTCTGTAAAGAATGTGCTGAGGTACAGCAATAAACTCCGCAAAAGCACCATGCCGTCTGTATGTACCCGGTGATACCCCAATGACCTCGCGGTTATCGCTTAGGTTATACATACCTCTGAGAGTGTACCAGTCATCAAGTGGATAAATGGTGGAATCGAATGTTACCCTGTCACCTGCTTTCCATTTCTTTACGTTCTTTCCTGTCTTTTCAATCACTCCGGAAGCTTCATGGCCCATTATAATGGGTGGAATCCTTCGTCCGGTGCTGCCATCCAGTCCATGAACATCCGACCCGCAAATACCACAGGCTTTTACCCTTATAAGCACATCGTTATCCCCGAATTCCGGCTCAGGCACATCCCTGTAAACAAGTTTATTGTATTCTTCCAGTACAAGGGCTTTCATCTGATGTTTATTTAGATTACTCCTGCATGATCCTGAAAATGGGCTTCTCTTATTTCTTCTTCTTTCCGAAGAAACCAGGCATGGGTAAAAGAAACGCTATAGTTATCATAACGACAATAATAAAGACTGCAAGAATGACAAATGAGAGTCCGACCACAAACCATTCCAGCTTCAGGTCCTGGCCTCCCTTGGCAATATCAGACAGGGAAAGATATAGCATAATGAGCGCCAGAATAGACATAAAACAAAGGATTGCGGTTATTGTCGTCAGCCTGACGAGTCGTTTGGTATTGTATTCTTTTACAGGAGCCTTAACTCCCGATTCCTGTAAAGTTTGATTATTGTTTTCCATAGCACTAATTTTTGACTTGAAGGTACATTTATTTTTGACATATTGCAACAATCAAATCCATAACGTTAGTGAATGTAGGTCCTGTAATAATCAGTCCGCCTGCTTCTCTGAAAAAATTGAATGAGTCATAATTTTCGATGTACCATTGAGGGTCTATTCTGTTCATTATTGCGTCTCTCCATGTGCTGGAGTCAACCACTGCACCGGCTGCTTCAGTTGGCCCGTCAGTGCCGTCTGTTCCTCCGCAGAGTACTGTAATGCCAGGATGTCGCCTCAGCAGCCTTGCGCACAGAAGTGCAAGGTGCTGGTTCCTTCCTCCCGTCCCTCCTCCTTTTACCCTAACAGTGGTTTCACCACCGAATAAAAGACATAAAGGTTTTTCCTGTTTTCGCGATTCAGATGCAGAAAGGGTTTTTTTAAATATATATTCTGCAGCCGCCTCAACATCAAGGCATAACAGATCTTCATCAATTATGCAATCACAGCCCTCTTTTTCTGCTCTGGCCGCGGCAGCTTCAAGAGCCATTCTGTTATTTCCAACGATGACGTTAAACGTCCTCTGGAAAACAGGGTCACTGGCGTCGGGGTTTTCGGGGATTTCTCCTCTAACCCCCTTTTTAAGGTGACGCAGCAGACTCTCAGGCATTTTTTCAGTGAGGTTGTATTTCTCCACAACGCCCATTGCCTCAGCAAATGTCGAATCGTCAGGATAAGCCGGTCCGGAAGCTATGACTGCCGGGGAATCGCCCGACACATCTGATATAACAAGGTTTACCAGAGTCGCAGGATAAACCAGCCTTGCAAGCTGACCACCCTTGATGCGCGAAAGATGCTTACGCACAATGTTTATTTCGGATATCGAAGCACCACATCTCACAAGCAAGTCATTCATTTTCACCATATCCTGTTCCGATGCACCTTCGGGGTAGTCGGCAAGAAGTGAAGAACCTCCCCCCGATACAAGGAAAATGAACATGTCATCTTCACCTGCCTTTTTTACAATTTCAACTATTTTTTTAGTTCCAATATATCCGTTATGATCCGGAAGCGGGTGACCGGCTTCTGTGATTTTTATCTTCTTTAAAGGTTTTGAATATCCATATTTTACAATAACATGACCCTCTGCTATCATATCACCAAGAATCTCTTCGGCAGCCTCTGCCATCGCACCCGACGCCTTACCGGCACCGGCCACATAGATTTTACCTTTTATCTTATGGAGAACTCCATTTATTATCAATCCCTCTTCTGAGCGTTTCAGACATCTGCCCATCAGTTTTGAAGGATGAACTGCATCTACTCCGGCAAAGAATATCTCTTCGGCAAGTTGTCTGTTATCTCGTATTTCTGGAGGCATGGTTAATAATTTATATAACAAAAAAAGATGAAATCCAAATCGTTAAGAATACTACTGTTCCCATTATTGCAGTTGAAGATGAATAGACTTTCAGGTTTGTACCGGTTTCAATTCCGCTAAAGTTTGACACCACCCAGAAGAATGAGTCGTTTGCATGGGAAAATATCATTGAGCCAGCGCCCATCGACAACACAGCAAATAGCCTGCCTGTTTCCGAGTCGAGTCCCAGAGCTGGAAGCATAGGAGCCACAAAAGATGCGGCTGTGATAATTGCTACTGTGGAAGAGCCCTGTGCTGTTTTCAATATTGCAGCAAGAATAAATGGTACAGCAAGACCCAGACCCGTCCCGGCAAGGATTTTTCCGGCTGCCTCGCCCGCCCCTGTGGCTTTGATAACCATTCCGAATGTCCCCCCTGCCGCTGTAACTATAAGTATCGGACCAGCCTTTTCAATGGCTTCAGTTAGCAGGCGGTTGAACGTGTTAATACTTTTATCTTTCACCAGAAAAAGGGCAAGGATAACACCAGTAAAAAGAGCAGTAACAGGTTCGCCGGCAACAGACATAACCTTCAGGATAAAAGTGCCACTGAGACCTTCGAACATCATCAGCACAGACCTGAGAGTAATGAGGAGAAGAGGAATAACAACAGGCAGAAATGACAGAAAAACAGCTGGAAGCTTACCTTCCGAAACCATAACATGTTCCCTGGAACCATTGTACGCCTCGTATTTGCCTTTCTTAGAAATCCATCTGCTCCAGAAAAAAGCACTTACAGCTCCGGGTACAGCAAACAGAATACCTGTGAATACCAGTTGTCCCATATCGGCTTTAATTATACCTGCAGCGGCCGTTGCACCGGGATGCGGAGGAATAAGACAGTGAACCGAATAGAGCGCTGTTGCCAGTACAGTTGCCATAAAAGGCATCACAACGCCAGTGCGCCTGCTGAACGACTTCGCCAGTCCACTCAGCACAATAAAACCCGAGTCACAGAAAATAGGAAGACCCGTAATGAAACCTGTGATGCCCATGGCTGCAGTACTTCTATTAGTTCCTGTTTTTGAAAGAATGAAATCCGCAATACTGATAGTTGCACCAGTACGGTCGAGTATAACACCAATCATAGCACCAAAGATTATCAGAAAACCTATTGATGCCATTGTCGAACCAAAACCGTCTTTAAGTGTGGCGATAACCTTATCAGGGGGAATAGCCAGCAAAGCCAGTAACAGAGAAACAATGAACAGCGCAACAAATGCCTGAAGCCGCAGCTTCGAAGTAAGCCATATAACCACAATTATGCTCAGGGCAACAAGAAAAAATGTTATCATAGTATTCATCAGTTCAATAACTCAGATACCAGTTAAGGGATTAAAGATAATTATTACATGTCATGATGCAAATGCTCCCAGAATAAAGATTATAAACCATCAATGCATTTAATAGATTTTCTATAGATTGAACTACAGATTCAAGAATTGGACACCCTGCAATTGTGACTTAAAACAACATAAAAATTAATCAATGCAGCTTCATTTTCTTTATCAAATTGAATATCTTTAAACACTCATTCCTGATATTTGAGTATGCTTGAAAAGAAATTATATAGCAACGGGCAAAAGGTTTACGACCTCGATGACAACAGACTTACCTATTATTATAAAAATGGCAAGATCAAAGCAGAAGGTCCGTTTATTAACAATATGATGGAAGGTGAATGGAAATTCTACAGGGAAAGCGGCCAGCTATGGCAGGTTGCAAATTTCAAAAACAATATGAAACATGGCCTCTGGGTGAGATATGACAGGAACGGAAAAGAAGAATACAGAGAAATATTTGAAAACAACAAAGCAAAAGGAAAAAAGAAATAATTTATTATCAACGTAATGAGAAAACTGTTTATAACTGCTATTTTATCGATTTTGCTTCACCCCGTATCAGGACAGGATGTTGTAAGGCTTATTTCTGTTGAGATATGCCATTGCATCGATACAATTGAAAACATGGACTCCCTTGAGGCCAAACTCGACAGATGTTTCCCTGATGCTATTGATGCCGTAATCGAATTACTGGACGAAAACATGCAGGAACTTTTCGATGATGAAGCAACCCTTGATAAAACAATAGATGATGTTTATGAAAATTTTTTATCGTACTGCCCAAAAGTGAGAAAGTTCATTCTTGAAGATAAAGAAAGAAGTTTCTATAAAATGTCAGATTCCCAGCTGGCAAGGAAATTATTCGAAGCCGGAAACAAAGCATTCGACTCGGAAGATTATAAAACCGCTGTAAAATTATATTTGAAAGCGATTAAACTTGACAGGCAGTGGGTACTTCCTTTAGACAATCTCGGACTAACTTATCGCACAATAGGTAATTACAAAAAAGCTGTAAAGTATTACGACAAATCCCTCAGTTTATATCCCGAAGGACGTATCGCTTTGCAGAATCAGGCTGTTGCCTATACATATCTGAATGATTTCCTTCATGCAATGAACAATTACGATATGCTCCTGTACCTGTATCCCGAAAATCCGGAAGGTTACTTCGGCACCGCTCTTATAAGTTTCATGATAAAAGATTATGAGCGGGCTCTCGACTTTGCGCTTTATTCTCATAAGATGTATGTCTCATCAGAATCTGAACATAAAAAAGATTCCGAAAAGCTCATCTTGATGATTTATGAAAAAATGAAGGAGCAGGGAAAAGATTCTATTTTCTTCGAAAAAGCAAAACAATCTGGTGTAAATATCAGATTTGAACAGGTACCATGAGAAACAATTATTCATTGAATTATCCTATAAGTGTATCGTGTTTATGAAAACAAGCAGGCGCAAATTCATCTCTGCTGCCGCTGCAAGCAGTGTGGGACTTGGCATGATGCCTCTGGCCTCATGTCAATCCATGAAGCAACCATGTATTACACCTGAAAAGCTTAAAGAGAGATACTCAAAACTCGATGAGATCATACGTCAACCTGTGCTGAAAAGAGAGCTTTTCACAGATCCCGTGATAATAGAAACAGTTGAACTGCTGCGTTACCGCAATAATTTTCTTTGCCGTGTACGCTCTAAAGATGGTGCCGAAGGTATCTCTGTAGGTCACAGCACCATGTCGACTCTTTATCCGATTTTCCTGAAAAATCTTCAGCCCTTTTTCATTGGTCAGGACGCACGGGAACTCGATCTTATTCTGGAAAGAGTCTACATCTACAATTTCAATTTCAGGTACAATGGAATCTCCCTGGGCATACCGCTTGCCACTATTGAGTTTGCCATACTCGACATGCTTGGACACATAGCCGGTAAGCCGGTAGCTGAGCTCATAGGCAAAATACACAACCCGGAAGTCGGAATTTATATTGCAACAGAATTCCGAGAAAAGCCTCTGGAAGAACACATTGACCTTATTAAAAAAGAAGTGGCTAAATACGATGCAAAGGCACTCAAGATAAAAATAGGTTATCAGTATGCTGGTACGAAAGATATTCATTACCAGGGAATACCGGGAAAGACTGAGAAGCTCATTCCGCTTGTCAGGGAAATTTATGGGGAAGAAATGGCACTCTATGCCGATTCGAATGGGTATTATGATGTGGAAGGGGCAATACGTGCAGGCAGGATTCTTGAAGAATATAAATATCTCTATTTTGAGGAGCCGGTGATGTACGACTATTTTGAAGATATAAAAGCCGTTGCCGATGCGCTTGATATCCCGGTTGCCAATGGCGAACAGGATCAGAGCTATGTACATTTCAGATGGTTGTTGGCCAACGATGGAATTGAAATCGTTCAGCCCGACAGTTACTATTTCGGGGGTATGATACGTTCGATGAAGGTTGCCCTGATGGCTCATGCATTTGGTAAGGAGTGTGTTCCTCACATGTCAGGCGGCGGGCTGGGGTTTGTATACAATACCATCCTGGTTTCTGCACTGCCCAATGCTGGTGCACACCACGAATTCAAGGGACTCGACACCGCTGTTGTATTCGAATGCCCCACATCACCCCTGAAGGTTGTCAACGGCAAAATAAAAGCACCAACCGGCCCGGGTATGGGGGTCAATATTGATCCTGAGTTCATTAAAAAACATGAGCTGGTGACAATGTAGTTTGAAACTTCGATTAATTAGATGTTGTTAACAACTATTTGATAATAAATATTTTGTAAGATAAACACTTGAATATTCCTGAAAAATTCAGTGATAATATTGTGAAGCATAAAATTTTCTATACAGTAATTATTCTTTCAGGTGTCACTCTCTTCACTGCGGCTCAGAATTCCATGACTATTTCTGCAGAACCGCGAATGATGGAACACCTCAGTCGCGGGCTTATTGCCGTACGCATACCGGGTGACTCTGTATTCATAAGCTGGCGTCTTCCTGGCACAGAGCCAGAAGATATTGCCTTCAACCTCTACAGGCAGAGCGGAAACGGCAAGGCAATTAAACTCAACAAAAAGCCAATTACAGAAAGCACCTGTTTTACAGACGGCACTGCAAACCTCAATATTGAAAATACATATTTTGTCAGGTCCATAATAAGAGGCAAGGAACTTCCACCCGAAAAACCTTTTACCCTCAGAGCTGACACTCCTGTACAGCAATATATAACTATTCCTCTGAGAACACCTCCTGGGTATACTCCCAATGATGCTTCAGTGGGTGACCTTGACGGCGATGGAGATTATGAGATAGTGCTGCATCAGACAGGAAGGAGTATTGACAATGCTTCTCCCGGTATTTCAAGCAGACCTATCTTTCAGGCATACAAACTTGACGGAACTTT
>JBASIK010000249.1:0-15436 GCA_049654745.1 Bacteroidales bacterium | reverse complement strand
ATATGATGTAAAGCGCATTGAAGAAATTGTGAGCTCTACAGGTTTTTTCCATGATTTTGAAACAGAAGTTGCTGTCGAATTAATTGAGGAACGACTGCAAAAAGGAGAAGAATCGGGATACTATTTTGTTTTTGCAGAGGTAGAAGGCGAAACAGTGGCATATACATGTTACGGACCCGACCCTGTGACAAAATCGACATTTCTGCTTTTCTGGATTGTAACCCATAAAAACTTCATGGGGAAAGGAATCGGCAGCAGGCTTCTTGAGGAAACCCATTCACAGGTAAAGAAAATGGGTGGTACAATGATTGTAGCAGAGACATCAGGACGTGAGCTGTATGCTCCCACCAGAGCCTTTTACAGCAAATCAGGATACATCCCCGAAGCGATTATAAAAGATTATTATGATAGGGGTGATGATAAATACATTTATATAAAACGACTTGCCTGATTCCTCAAATCATAAATCAATTACCCATCATATCGAGTACTGCTACATAATAGTCCCTGTCAACTTTAATTTCAGAAGCTGGCTCATCAAGTGTTATGGTTGTCCACCGTGCTGAAGGATTGATAATCACAGGCTTCTTATTTACATATATTTTCAAAGGCATATTAAAACCCTGAACACAGTTGTTCCATCTGAATGTCAGACTTTTATCTTTTACATAATACTCAAAAACCGGAATTCTGACGTCCCTCAGATACTGGTCAAAAAAAGGTTTCAGATTCATTCCGGTTTTTTTACTGATATATTCTTCTATCTGTGAACCATCGACAGTCTGGTGCCAGAACTCACTGTTCAGCCCTCTGAGTATCTCCCTCCATTTATCATCGTCGCCTATAACCTGCCTCAAAGTATGGAGCATATTGCCGCCTTTGGGGTACATATCTCCTGAACCTTCGTAATTGACATTGTAAATTCCAACAATAGGTCTATCGTTACGTATGCTTCTTCTCGTGCCTCTGACATATTCAGCCCCGGCTTCTTTACCGTGGTAATATTCCACAAAGAGGCTTTCGGAATAGTTGATAAAGCTTTCATGAACCCACATGTCAGCTATATCTTTGTAGGTGATGCTGTTTGCAAACCATTCATGACCCGATTCGTGCACAATTATAAAATCCCATGAGTCGCCCCACCCGGTGCCACTCATATCTCGCCCGAGGTATCCATTCTGGTATCCGTTTCCGTAAGTAACTGAGCTCTGATGCTCCATGCCCAGGTATGGTGCCTCAACCAGTTTATAACCATCTTCATAGAAAGGATATGGGCCGAACCAGTACTCAAAGGCTTTAAGCATTAGTTGTACCTGTTTGAAATGCACCTTTGCCCTCTCCAGGTTATCTCTCAGAACCCAGTAATCACAATCGAGCACTCCTTTTTCTCCATTGAATTTTTCCGAAAAGTGCACGTAATCGCCGATATTTATATTCACACCATAATTATTTATCGGGTTTGAAACGAACCAGTTCCATGTTTTTGTCCTGTTCTTTTTGTTTTCTGTAACACTCCTCAGCCGGCCGTTTGAAACATCCACAAGGTTTGCAGGAACAGTAACGCTTATGAGCATACTATCTGGCTCATCGTACATGTGATCTTTGCATGGCCACCACAGGCTGGCGCCGTCACCCTGGCATGAAGAGGCTATGAAGGGATTGCCCCTTCTGTCATATTTCCAGGTAATACCCCCCTGCCATGGCGGGTTGGGGGCAATTCTTGGCCTGCCACCGTACTCAAGCACTACGGAATTAATCTGTCCGGCTTCCTGCTTCTTTTCAAGATGAATAAAGTGAGCATTTCCCTCCTGCTCTATTTTAAGCCTCCGGCCGTCTTGCGTGGCTGAAATGAGCCTTAAGGGAGGCTGAAGGTCTATCTGCATAACTGTATGACTCTTAAGCACCCTGTACACCACAGTGTTTGCGCCAGAAATTGTGCTGTCGGCAGGATTTACATTAATATTCAGATGGTAATAAACCAGATCCCACCATTCCCTTTCAGGGGTTATTGAGCCCCTCAAAGTATCCTGCCTGGTAAAGACAGGTTGCTGGGTAAATACAACTGATTCTGTAAAAATCACCGATAAAACAGCAAAAACAAGCCTTTTCATGAAATTTCTTTTTAGAACTTAACCTCTAAAATTTCAGAGTTTAAAAGTAATCTTTTGATTTTAAAATTCATGCTTAGAATTTTAAAAAATGCGCTCTTGCAATTATAACTACCGGAGAATAAAGTCATCCTGGTGGAAATACTATTCCCAATCAATATTTTCAATTGAAATAATCTCCATTGAATTCACATCCAGAGCAGTAAGATAACCATAATTCATCTCCCTTCCGTAAACACATCCTGTGTCAATTGGTAACACATGCGATTTCTCTTCAACTAATTTTTTAGTATATTCAAGCTGTTTCGGACGATGGCCGTGAATGATTCTCTTCCCTTCAAATATCGGATTTTTATATGAGAGACGCGACTCCCAAATCATCGATTCAGTATCCGAAAACGGATCTTCGATATCGTCATTAAAACCCCCGTGCACAAAGTAAAAATCACCAACCTTTTCGTAATATTTCAAATTTCTGAAAAATCCGATGTATCTTCTGCTGATTTCAAGCACACTTGTTACGCCAAAGCTCGAAAGAGTGGTCATTCCTTCATTATAGTACCACAACCTCAGCATCGTTGGGTCATCATACGAACCAACCATCATCCATTCATGATTGCCCATAAGAGGCGTAACATCAAATCCTGTTGCAATAAGATCCATTATATAATCTACAACCTCTTTTATCGCCGGTCCCCTGTCAATATAATCACCAAGCAAAATCAGCCTGTCGCTTTTCTTCAGGCCAATGTGTTTGTTAACCAGTTCATAAAATGTCCTGTAACAGCCATGAATGTCACCTATTGCAATTAATCGTCCCATTGAACTGCTTTATTTCTGGCACCTCTGAATTTCGCCTTGGTGTTGCCCAAAATTAAGAACTATTTAATTTATAATTTAAGTTTTCTGCGGCAAAAACAGGGATTCTTAACACTCAGCCAATTTTCTCCGCAACCCTGTCATATAAAATTATTATCTTAGTTTCAGTTTTGACAACTGGCATTTTGAGTCAAATTAATTAGATTCTAATATATTGTTCACAACCAATCAAATATTTCATAATGAATAGAATTTTCCTCTTGCCTCTGGTGGCTTTACTGGTCTTATCCTGCAAGACTCAGGAGCTTTACCTCAATGTTATTGAGCCTGCACCGGTAACTCTTCCGCCCGGGGTAAAGTGTGCAGGCATTGCCGACCGCAGTGAATCCACAAAAGGCTCCCGCGCACTGGATGCAATTGACAAGGTTCTCACTCTTGAAGGCGCAGAGCTCGACAGGGCAGGAGCAGAAGAATGTCTGAAAGGCCTGACCGAGGTTCTTTCAGAAAACCAGCGTTTTGACAAAGTAGTGAGAATAGAAGAGAAGTTTCCTGCTGTCACTTTTCCTGGAGCCTTTCCTCCTCCTCTTGATTGGACGGATGCTGAACGTATCTGCAGGGAAAATGATGTTGAACTGCTGTTTACGCTCGAAGCTTTCGATACCGACACAAGAATTAACTATCAGATAGTAAAAGGCGGAAATCCGAAATCATTGCTCGGTATTTTAACCGGTACAGAGCATCGTGCAGATATGCAAACACTGGTAAAGACTGCCTGGAGGATATATTATCCTGCAGAACGTCTCGTTCTTGATGAGTTTCCTCTGGTGCACAGCCTGAATTTTTCAGCAAGTGGCCTGACGCCTGTTATTGCAGCAGCTGCCCTCATCGACAGGAAAGAGGCTGTGAAAAGAACGGGGTTGAGGGCAGGGCATATATATGGTGAGAGAATAGTGCCATACGAAATTACTGTTGAGAGGGAATATTTCGTGAAGGGAACTGAGAAATTCAGGACAGCAATGAGGAAGGCACGTACCGGCAACTGGGACGAAGCAGCAGAACTCTGGAAAGCTGAAACTACAAATCCAGGGTTGAAGATTGCAGGACGTGCATGTTATAACATGGCTGTTGCAGCAGAAATAAAAGACAATCTTGAACTGGCAGCCTACTGGGTACGAAAAGCCTATGAAGATTATAATCTAAGGAAAGCTCTGAAATATCTGAGAATCATAGAAAACAGAATGAATAAGACTGAACTGGTGCAAATTCAAGAACAATATTAAACTTATATTTTATACATTCAACCGGAAAAACCTCAAAAAAAAGACATATGAAAAAGTATAGTTCCATCCGAAGCAGCCGCAGGGAGTTTATAGCAAAAACTACCATGGCAACAGCTGCACTGGCACTTGGAGGCAATACGCTAACTGCAGCAAATTATAGCCGTATCTACGGTTCAAACGAAAAAATAAGAATGGGTTTTATAGGCCTTGGTAACAGGGGGTCTCAACTCCTCAGGCTTTTTATGGCACAACCCGATGTTGAAGTTGCAGCCTTTTGCGACGTGTATGAACCTTACATGCTTCGTGACAGAAGCCGAGTAGAACCGAGATGGATAAAAGAACTCGGGAGTCAGATACCTGCGCTAGGTGAAACATTTCCAAACGAAGTAAAAAAATACAGCGATTACAGAAAACTTCTCGAGGATAAAAGTATTGACGCAGTTGTAATTGCCACACCCGACCACTGGCATGCTCTGCAGACCATCCATGCTATTGAGGCAGGAAAAGATGTATATGTTGAAAAACCTCTTACAATAACGATCAGGGAAGGAAGGATGATGGTTGAGGCTCAGGCTCGCAGCAAACAGATAGTTGCTGTAGGGCTGAACAGAAGAGGTAACATGGTTTACCAGAAACTGGTAAAAGAGGTCACGGGAGGTAAAATTGGCAGGATTTCCGTTGCCAGAGCATTCAGAATCAATAATATGTTTCCAGACGGCATAGGGAAGTATAAACCTGAAAACCCACCAAAGGATTTTAACTGGGATATGTGGTTAGGGCCGAGGGCATATCGTCCGTATCAGTATAATATTGCTCCTTACAAATTCAGGTGGTGGAGCGATTACTCGAGCCAGATGGGTAACTGGGGAGTGCACTATCTTGATGTAATAAGATGGATGATGGGAGAAACTGCTCCCGTAGCTGTTACGGCTCAGGGAGGAAAATATTTTGTTAATGACGACCGCGACATTCCCGACACAATGGAGGTGACTTTCGAATTTGCTTCAGGTGCCATTGCCATATTCTGCATATATGAGGCAAGCAGCGGAAGTCTTTTCCCTTATGGCGAAGTTGAGCTGAGGGGTACCAAAGGAACTCTTTATGCCAGCGAAAGCGGTTACAGAATCACAGGGGCAAGGCCAGGGCAGTTCCAGACATGGAGCAAACAGATTGAAGATGAAACCTTTGAATCAAAAGATGTTCCTCTTCCCGATGGAAGCAGCCGCGACAGTACTGCCGGACTGGTACGCAACTTCCTTGATTGCATAAAGTCGCGCCAGACACCTCTCTGCCCGCTTGAGGAAGGACACCGTTCCACAACATTTGCACATCTTGCAAACATTGCACTTAAGATGAAAGCAAGGCTTGAATGGGATCCCGTAAAAGAAAGATTTACAAACAACGATGCTGCAAACCAGTATCTGCATTACGAATACCGCAAACCCTGGAAACTCTAAAATAATGAGCCTATGAAAGAATCAACCGGTATGAGCCGCCGTCATTTCATCTCATCACTTGCAATGGCAGGCGCCGCGGTTTCGATGAATAATATCTCCGGGTTTTTTGCAACCAATAGCCCTCCAGTCCCTTTCGGACCGGTACATGTTTTTTCAAAGCCTTTGCAATGGCTTGATTATAATCCCCTTGCAGAAGTCCTGGCCGAGGCAGGAGCCGAAGGCATAGACTTTACGGTGCGTCCGGGCGGTCATGTCCTCCCCGAGAAGGTAAAGACAGACCTCCCTGCAGCAGTGGCAGCTGCACGTAAAATGGGACTCAGGGTCGATATGATTGTTACCGCCATCACCGATGCAAACGAAAAATATACTGAAGACATCCTGCGTACAGCGTCAGAACAGGGAATTAAATATTACAGGATGGGATATATCAACTACGACGACTCTCTTGGGGTATGGGGCACACTCCAGAAATATAAACCCGTTTTTAAAAGACTCGAAGAACTGAACCGAAAATATAATATCCACGGAGCCTATCAGAACCACTACGGTACAAGAATAGGAGGCCCGGTGTGGGACCTCTATGAGTTACTCAAAGACCTTGATCCCCGATATATCGGCTGCCAGTACGATGTGAGGCATGCAGTTGCAGAAGGGGGTAGCTCATGGGTCAACGGACTTAAACTGATAGCCCCATGGGTCAAATGTACCGATATTAAAGATTTCAAATGGTCGCAGGATGCGAAGGGAAGATGGGCTCCGGAGAGCGTACCAATAGGCACGGGAATGGTAAACTTCGATGAATATTTCAGAATAGTGAAGAGTTTTAACATAGGAGGCCCAGTTTCTATACATCTCGAATATCCTCCTTTTGAAAGGTATAATGTGGAGATGACCGACCAGGAAAAAAGAAAACTCTTTGTGAACGAAATGAGAAAAGATATTGAAAAAGTAAAATCGTTCATTACAAAATATCAATTAGTATAAAATCAAACCAGAAATATGAACCGTCGGAAGTTTGTCAGAAATACCGGAGTTATAGCAGCAGGGCTCGGAATGTTTGGTATTACAGGCCTACCATCCTGTACCGGGGTAAAAAAGAAAAAAGTAATCGAAATAGTCTCAACTGCTTCGGCTTTTGAAAGGGAACCTTTAATAAGACCTTTTGGATTCAAAGGTGGTTACATGACCGAGATATGGCAGACAGCAGCCATGCTCGAAAGCAGTTCAGGTATTAAAAAGGTTGGACTGTGCAGCCAGAGCGTGTTGTGGAGTGATGCAAATGTATTCGCTTCACCCCCTGAAGATGAAGGTAACGCATTGATGTACGACATAACACGCTTTGCTCTTGAACTGATAAAAGGCAGGAAATTCTCTACCCCTGTCGCTCTGCTTGAATCAATAATTCCTGAAGTATACGAATTTGGACGTCGTGTTACCGGACGCGAGGATCTGAGAAAAACTTTTATCCTAAACTCTCTTGTTGGTGTAGACAATGCCGCCTGGCTGCTTTATGCAGCTGAAAATGGCTTCACTACATTTGATGAGATGGTACCTGAAGAATTCAAACCGGGACTTCCTGCTCACCATGATAAACTTGCCAGCATACCTCTTATGGCATACACTATTCCTGTAGAAGAGATAAAATCGGCAGTTGAGCAAGGTTATTTCTTCATGAAGATAAAAATCGGTCAACCTGGAACGCAGGAAGAGATGCTTGAAAAAGATATGGAGCGACTTACTGCTATCCATAAAGCAATAGGCGATGCCCGCACTCCCTATACAAAAGATGGAAAACTTCCTTATTACTTCGATGCCAATGGACGTTACGAAAAAAAAGAGACACTGCTCAGACTCCTCGACCATGCAAAGAAAATAGGAGCTTTCGACCAGATAGCAATTGTAGAAGAACCCTTCCCTGAAGAAGCAATGATTGATATTTCGGATATACCCGTAAGAATAGCTGCTGACGAAAGCGCCCATACCGACACTGATGCACTCGAGAGAATAAAGATGGGCTACAGGGCAATAGCAGTAAAAGCAATTGCAAAAACACTCAGCATGACACTCAAAATTATCAAAGTTGCTCACGAGCATAATGTACCATGCTTCTGCGCCGACCTTACTGTTAACCCTATCCTCGTGGAATGGAATAAAAATGTAGCTGCTCGACTCGAAGCATTCCCGGGACTCGGTTTAGGCCTCGTGGAGACAAATGGACACCAGAACTACAAAAACTGGGAGCTCATGCGCACCTACCACCCCTACCCCGATGCAGAATGGGCTAATACCAGAAACGGAATATTCCGCCTCGATGATGACTATTACCAGAAAAGCGGAGGTATTTTTATGCAATCACCCCACTACACCCAAATGTTTAATATTTAACTGATCACTAAATTGTTATGATTATTTCGATAAGTAAAAATCCATCTGAACTCGGTATAAAGGCAGGCTCACTTGCAGCAGAAAAAATAAACAATGCCATCAGGGAAAAAGGAGAAGCTCGAATTGTACTCGCCACAGGCACCTCACAGATTGAAACACTCGAATACCTTATTTCACAGAATATCGATTGGAGCAGGGTTGAAATATTCCATCTTGATGAATACATTGGTCTGCCGATAACCCATAAAGCAAGTTTTAGAAAATACCTTACCGAAAGAGTCATAAGCAAGATAAAGTGCAAAGCCTTCTATGCAATTGAAACCGAAAAAGATATCAGGGAACTAACGAAATTTCTTACCGACCGGATAAGAGAAAAGCCTGTTGATGTGGGATTTATAGGAATAGGCGTTAACGGTCATATTGCTTTTAACGATCCTCCTGCCGACTTTGAAACCAGAGAAGCATATATTGTTGTAAATCTCGATGGAAGGTGCAAAAAACAGCAGGTTGATGAAGGCTGGTTCGAATCACTTGATCAGGTGCCTGATAAAGCTGTTTCGATGACCGTATGGCAGATAATGCAATGCAGGACAATAATTTCAGCTGTACCTCATAAAGTCAAGGCCGAAGCGGTTTACAACACACTCACATGCAAGGTTACTCCGGAAGTGCCAGCAACTATACTTAAAAAACACGAGGATTTTAATCTTTTTCTCGATTATAATTCAGTTTCTAAATTAATTACATTCTGACAATTAGCCACTTATTTATTTTGCTCAATAACTACCAAAATGATAAAGAATACCACAATATCAGGAATCCATTATGAAACAGGTGAATTTGTAACAGTAGAAATCTCTGACAGTCTCATAAAAAGTATCACAATTCATACGGCACAGGAGAAGAAGGAGAATTTGCCTTTTATTTCTCCAGGGCTCATTGATAATCAGACAAATGGATATGTCGGGATTAATTTTCAGGATGAGATTTTTACTGTTGAACGGATGAGAACCGCTGCAAGAGCATTATGGAAAGACGGAGTAACAACGTTTATCCCTACCCTGGTAACTGAAAGCAAGGATAATCTGATCCGGAATTTCAGAATTCTTTCACAGGTTTATAATGACGGCTATCTCAGGGGTTCAGTACCGGGTTTCCATCTTGAAGGTCCTTATATTTCGTCAGAAAAAGGATTTTACGGTTGTCATCTTTTTAAAGAAATCCGTAAGCCATCGTGGGATGAGTTTTTGGAATTTCAGGAGGCTGCAGGAGGAAAGATAATTCTTACAACTGTGGCACCAGAGGTGGAAGGTGGTCTCGATTTCATAAAGAAATGCACGGAAAGCGGTGTATTGGTATCTATTGGTCATACAAATGCAACGGCTGAAATAATCTACCGAGCAGTAGATTATGGAGCGACACTATCGACGCATCTTGGAAACGGATGTGCAAACACAATCAACCGGCATGTTAATCCTCTCTGGCCACAACTTGCCTGCGACAAACTTACTCCCTCGGTTATCGCCGACGGATTTCATCTCAGGCCTGAAGAGCTGACGGTGTTCTTCAAAGTCAAAGGTGAGAGTAACATTATTATTACATCGGATGTGACGCATCTTGCAGGTATGCCTCCGGGTGAATACGAGTATATGGGTAGCAAAGTGATCATGAATGAAGAAGGTCTTATACTCAACCCTGCACTGAACGTCCTGGCAGGAGCCTCTATGCCTTTGAAAAAAGGCATTCAGACAATGATAAATTTTACGGGTTGTTCACTGAAGCAGGCTGTAAACCTTGCAACAAAGAATGTGGCAAGAGTGCACCGGTTATCCGACCGGGGAATACTCGAAACAGGAAAAAGAGCTGATATCATATTATTTACCATTGACGAAAAAAACCATGTTACCATTAAGGAAACATGGGTTGCAGGAAAAAGAGTCTACCCGGAATCATAAAAAACTTTCACCTGAAGAAATTGATCCAATCATAATAATCCTAAAATGGGGCTGGCTGACTACATAGTACTGTTCGGTTATTTTGTATTCATAACTGCTTTTGGTATCTGGATCTCAAGGAAGATAAAGAGCAGCGATGGTTATTTCCGTGGCGAGCGTAAATTCAAGTGGTGGCTAATGATTGGACAGGCCTTCGGTGTTGGGACACATGCCGAAATGCCAGTTGCACAAACGGGTGCTACTTACAGTCATGGCTTTGCCACTATCTGGTACCAGTGGAAAAACATGCTCATCACTCCTTTCTACTGGCTCATTGCTCCTTTTTACCGCAGAAGCGAACGCACTACAGTGGGCGAAATTGTTGAGGATCGCTACGGCAGAGGCATGGGTATGGTATATTCGGTGTTTGCAATTACATTTTTCGTTTTCTGTATGGGGGTGATGTTGCAGGGTGCAGCAAAAGTAATCTCAGTAGCCTCGGGCAATCTGATCTCCCCAAATATGGTTGTATTTTTTATGACTGTTGCATTTCTTCTTTACAGCTTCATAGGTGGAATTGTAGCTGCTGCATATACCGACTTTGTCCAATCTTTTCTGATTATTGCTCTTTCCGTCATGCTTATTCCTCTTGGATTAAAAGAGATAGGCGGTTTTTCGGGAATGAGAAGTGTGTTGCCTGAAAATTTCTTTGACCTTATTAATGCAGATAGCGGCATTGATGCATTTACTATTGCAATGCTGGCTCTTAACGGTGTGGTTGGTATTACGGCTCAGCCTCACATGGTTACTATGTGTGCCACAGGAAACACTGAAAGGGCTGGCCGAATAGGTCAGACGTTCGGCTCACTGGTCAAGAGACTCGTTACCATTGGATGGGCACTGACAGGACTGGTTACAGCAGCTCTGGTAATTAAAAACAATACCAGCCTGCCCGACCAGGAAATGGCTTTCGGTTATGCCTGCCGGGAACTTCTCTATCCGGGACTGATAGGCCTGATGCTCGCAGCTATTGTTTCTGCAAACATGTCGTCGTGTTCTAATTTTATGACGAACACAGGCGCCCTGTTTACTCAAAACTTCTACAAAAAATATATCAATCCGGCTGCCAGCGACAGGCAGTTGCTGTGGATGGGCAGGTTTTCAGGATTGGGATTATCGCTGCTTGCTGTTCTCTTCGCTCTTAGCGTAAAAAATGTGCTGCACGCATTTTTATTCACTGAAACTCTTGCAGCATTCATGGGTATAATGTTTCTGGGAGGAATATTATGGAAAAGGGCAAACCGCTATGGGGCTGCAGCAGCCGTTATATCATCCTTTGTGGTTTATTATCTTGTTAATGCAATTGATACAGGTCAGGTAATGTTAGTCTACAAATGGAAGCCAGGTCCGTTTGGGCTTGCAATGCTGGCGGGGTTTTTCTTTTTCTGGCTTGTAAGCATCCTTACAAAACCTGAAAAGAGGGAAAATATCGAAGCCTTCTTCGATAACATGAGAAGAAAATCAGATGCTTCTTATAGTGATGCAGATGGTAAAAAACCTCTCGCTGAAAAAACAGGAGATGACCTTCTATTGCTTGACCTTCCTGGATGGCTGAAAAAAGATCGCTGGAAAAACTTCTTCAGACGATACAGGGAAGACCTGATAGGATTCTTTCTCAGCTGGATGGTAGTAGGATTCTTAATACTTATCGCATGGACGATAATGCAGATCAGATAAAACAGGTCCAATAGCCCCAACTTCAGTTAAAAGGTTAATGGCTGGCTGAACCAGAAAAAGCAGTAAATAAACCTGACTGCAAAAACCTTTAATTCTTAATCAGCAGGCAGGTATTTTGGTGCCTTACGGTGTTTTGTTGCCTGTTCGTAGGCATATGCTATTTCGATAAGCACAGGTTCGCTCCATGCCTTTCCGAAGAAAGAAATACCTACAGGCAGTTCATCAATGAAGCCTGCCGGAACGGTAATTGAAGGATATCCCGAGATGGCTGCCAGAGATGATGTTCCACCTAAATAATTATCGCCCAGTATAAGATCTGTTTTCCATGCAGGAGCGCCTGTAGGTGCCATAAGGGCATCGAGGTTATACTCCTTCATAAGTTTATCAATTCCTTCTTCACGGGTTGCCCTGAGCATTCTTTCAAGTGATTCCCTGTACTCGCGCGAATCGAGTCCTCCTTTTTCGTTTGCCTGTTCAAATATTCTCTGGTCGAAATACCTCAGTTCGATGCTGTCGCGCCTGTTGAACTCAATGATATCGCTCAGAGATCTGTAAGGCACGCTGGAATCGAGTTTTGAAAGGTACCGGTTGAGCCCGTCGCGAAATTCATAAAGCATAACCTGCATCGATGCACCGTTAAATCCCCTCGAGGGTGTCTTTACTTCTATTATTTCAGCTCCTTCTTCCTTCAGTCTTTTAACCTCTCTCATCACCAGAGTGTCAA
Organism: Bacteroidales bacterium; assembly: GCA_049654745.1. Classification (GTDB taxonomy): domain Bacteria; phylum Bacteroidota; class Bacteroidia; order Bacteroidales; family VadinHA17; genus LD21. The sequence continues at coordinate 2,992 of JBASIK010000249.1, read as the reverse complement.
CTCTGCTGAAGAAACCCATCAGGTCGGTTACCAGGCCAATTCTTTTACCTTTAAGTCCCTCTTTTTTTAGGAAAGGAGTATAGTCCTTTAGAGCTTTCCCCTGAGATTCAAACGTCCGTGGGTCTTCAGGGTCAATGCCTGTAAGCGGACCGAGCATTCTTGCAGCATCTTCAACTGTTCTTGCCATGGGGCCGGGGGTATCCTGCGTGAAGGATATTGGTATAATGCCTGAGCGGCTGATGAGTCCCACAGTAGGTTTTATACCAACAATACCGTTATTATTTGACGGACAAACAATTGAACCATTAGTTTCGGTGCCGATGGCTGTCATACAGAGGTTTGCTGCCACTGCAACACCCGAGCCAGAACTGGAGCCACAGGGGTTACGGTCGAGTACATATGGATTTTTAGTCTGGCCTGCCAGTCCGCTCCATCCGCTCGATGACCTTGAAGCTCTGAAATTTGCCCATTCGCTGAGGTTGGCTTTGCCTAAAATCACCGCCCCGGCCTCTCTTAACTTAGCAGCAACCTGACTGTCCTTTTCAGGGTATGAATTACGCAAAGCCCTCGAGCCTCCAGTATTTGGCATCTTGTCGTGAGTGTCGATGTTGTCTTTCAGTAAAACCGGAACCCCGAACAAAGGCGGCACAGAATGCCCCGAAGCCAGCATTTTATCAAGGCTATCGGCAATGGCAAGTGCATCGGGATTGACCATGATTACTGAATTCAAATGAGGACCGCTTTTGTCAATTGCTTCAATTCTTGCAATATAATCAGCTACTACCTGCCTGACGGTATATTTCCCGATGCGGTATCCTTCCTGGAGTTCAGCAATTGTCATCTCTTCCAGGTATGATGCAGGGAAAGTCTTCTGCTCCGACCTGTCAGATGGAGTGGTGCATGTGAAAACAACTAAGCCCAGAATTATGGGCACAAGAAACCTGTTTCCATGAAATATTTTCATATGTGATTTTTTTATTGTGACCAGGGTGCGGGTTTTCTGTCCCACCTGTGTTTCTTCAGTTCTTGCATTAAATCATGGCTGAGGGGACCTGCGTCGCTTGTTTTAAGGTTACTGACCACATGTGAGGTTTTTCGCATGCCAGGTATGGTGGTGCTGACTGTCGGTTCGCTCAGTATGAAACGCAGTGCCATTTCGGGTAGAGTCATTCCGGCTGGCAGTACTTTTTTTAGCTTTTCAACCCTTTCAACAGTTGGAATCAGATTTTCTGGCACAAAATAGGTATTTCTCCAGTCTCCTTCAGGCCATTTTGAGTCCCGTGTAAGAGTACCTGTCAGGGAGCCTTCGTCGAAGGGTACTCTGGCTATGACGCCCACGTTCATTTCGCGACAGGCCGGGAAGAGTTCATCTTCAGGATTCTGGTCGAAAATGTTATATATAACCTGAACAGTGTCTATCAGTCCGCTCTTTACTGCTCTGATGCCGTTCCATGGTTCCCACCGATTCAGGCTTATGCCTATAGCATGAAAAAGCCCCTGACTTTTCAGGTCGGTCATTTTCTTCAGCAGCCGGTCGTCATCGAGCCATTTGTCGTTCCATGTATGAATCTGTACCAGGTCGAACGAACTGAAGCCTGCATTTTTAAGACTTTTCTCAACATATTCTTCTATATGGTCGGGTGGATAACAGTCATCAACCGTATATTCATCCCTTGCCGGCCATTTAAGGTTTTTGGGCGGTATTTTCGTTGCTGTGTAGAGCTTCCTGTCACTGTTAGCTCTCACAAGCTCTCCGAGCATTGCTTCGCTCTTTCCGTTTCCGTATGCATAGGCAGTGTCGAAAAAGTTACAACCCATATCAACTGCCATCTGAAGTGCGCGAAAGGTTTCTTCATCGTCGGACCCAGACCATCCTGCCAGACCCCACATGCCATAACCTATCTCGCTAACTTCCCATCCTGTTCTTCCAAGTTTTCGATATTTCATAAGAATCTATTTTGGTAATTGGGTTACTAAGATAATTTTTTCAAGATAAATTTTGAGTGCTCAGATAAATTAAGTTTAGATTTCTTTCCTGCGATAGTTAAAATCCAGTTGTCGTTGAATCTTTAAGTATTTTGATACTCCTCAGTGTCTCCTCCTGAAAAAGTCATCTACTCACACCCAACCCCCTCTCTACTTCGTAAAGAGGGGGCTTATAAGTACTTTTTATTTTCGTTCATCCAGTCCATGGCAAGCCTGTCCTGTCTTCATGAAAATAAAAAGCCCGCAGCATCGCTGCGGGAGTGAATTGGACTGCGGAGAAGGTATATTCTGGATCTGCAGGATGTGTATGGAAAGGATTTTCCGGGCGAAACATTCAGGGTGCTGAAGGAAAAAGAAATCCGCAAATATGGTGAATACCGTACCCGGCGGCTTGTGCTTGAAGCTTACGACCGTCAGGCACCGGATTTTGACATGGAGGTACACATCTGAAGAGGCTGAAGGAGGTTTGGGAGAAATACCAGAAGGATTTAAGCAGGGAGAAAAAATACAAAATTGCAGAAGAAACCCAATCATATATGAAAGCTGCTGATCCGGAGGAGGATTATGGGCAGGGACAATTGTTTGAGGTCGATTGATTGTTCTTACTTTCCGGGAGACAAAAGGAGAGTATCTGTGGTAGTTTCCGTTTGAAAAATAGACGGCTGTAATTGAATTTTAATAAATCACCACGATTGTTTTCTTTTTTTACAAAGTTTCTATTTAAAAAGTTTCTATTTAATTTTATTTCAGGTTTACAATGTGGTAGTCAGGCATTAGCATTCAGGCGGGCAGACATTTTGCAGGTGGAATACATAAATAATGCTTATGTGACTGACGGGGCGGGAGCATGGGGAGGAGAATGGAGAAAGGCAAAAGGCAAAAGGAGAAAGGAGAAAGTATAATGACAGATACTGAAACTCCTGAAACTCTGAAACCTTGAACTTTGAACCCTGAACTCCTGAACCTTGAATCCGTGGGTCTAAAAAAGAAGGTGTAAAATCGTAAG
>JBASIK010000248.1:0-19330 GCA_049654745.1 Bacteroidales bacterium | reverse complement strand
GAGGGAAAGAGTGAGGACATTGAAAAACTGGTAGTTTATGAGGCGGTTAATAATCAAATATCTGTTAATTCTAATAGTGCCATCAGTAGCTGTGGCACAGGAGATAGTTATCAAAACCGAATACCCGAGAGTGGTTAGTGTTGGTGAACAATTTTCAATTAGCTGGACAATAAACACTGGAGGGGGTGAGTTCAGTGCACCACCATTTACGGGTTTTTACAAACTGATGGGTCCTCAGACTTCATATTCATCAAGCATGCAGATAATTAACGGAAAAATATCTCAGGAGACTTCATACACCTATACATATTATTTACAGGCTATTGAAGAAGGCAAGTTCGTTATTTCGCCAGCTATTATAAGGGTTAAAGGAAAAGAATACAGGTCAGATTCAATATATATTGAAGTAGTAGGTACACCTGGGGCGCGTCAGACACAACCTTCTGCATCCCGGAAACAAGCAACAGAGCCCGCTGCTGTTGAACCATCAGGCGAATTGTTTGTAAGATTGATCCCGAACCGCACCGAATTATATGTTGGAGAGCCTTTGACAGTGTCGTTGAAACTTTTTTCAAGGGTAGACCTTGCAGGTCTGGAAGAAGTTAAATATCCTGATTTCAGCGGGTTCGTGAAAGAAGAACTTGAAACGCCACAGCTTACTTCACTGCAGCGTGAAAACGTTAATGGGGTAATTTACGGAACAGGAATTATTCAGCAGTTTCTTTTATTCCCCCAGATAACAGGAGAAATAACTATTGACCCGGTTCAGGTAACTGCACTGGTTCAGCAAAGAATAGGCGAACCAGACCCATTTTTTGGAGACTTCTTTTCCCGGTTTGCAAATGTACCCAGAGTGCTGGCTACATTACCATTGAAAATAACTGTGAAACCCCTGCCTGAGAATAAACCTGCCGATTTTTCAGGAATTGTCGGAAAAATAACCATATCGGCATCACTTAATAAAGATACCGTCAAGGTTAATGATGCTCTCAATTTTAAAATAACTGTATCAGGAACCGGTAATCTAAGGCTTGCTGCAAAACCGGTTATTAAACTATCTCCAGATATTGAAATTTATGATCCTAAAATCACCGATAACCTTAGGAACAATACCTCCGGAATTACTGGACAGAGGACATATGAATACGTTCTCATCCCACGGCACCATGGTGACTTTGTAATACCATCCGTGACATACTCATATTTCAACCCGGCAACAAAACAATTTGAAACGGCAACAACAAAAGAATTCAGATTTCATGCTTTGAAAACCGATGAACAGTCCGGAGAGGTTACTGTTTTCGGAGGAGTAACAAGAGAAGATGTAAAATATCTTGGAAAAGATATTAGGTTTATAAAATCATTGCCGGGCATTATTATTATTCCAGAAAGACTTCTTTTGTCAAACCGCATGTTCACGTGGTATTATGTCCTTGCACTTTTGATTTTTGCAACTGTCCTTATACTCAGACGTGAGCATGTAAGGCGTAATGCTGATATTGCAAGAGTAAGAAACAGAAGAGCCGGGAAAGTTGCAAAGAAACGTTTGTCGGTAGCCTATAAATGCCTTAAATCGGGCATGAAGGAAAAGTTCTATGAGGAACTTCTAAAGGCATTATGGGGCTACATGAGTGACAAACTGGGAATACCTCTTTCAGAACTTACACGCACAAAAGCTGTTGAGAAACTTAAAGAAAGAAATGTTGATGATCAGATAATTGAAAAGATTTCTTCAATTATTGACAGGTGTGAATATGCAAGGTTTGCACCGGTTTCTGCTCCTTCAGAAGCAGAAGAATTGTATGAGGGAGCTGCACAGTTTATCAGATATATTGAAAATAAACTTGATTAATGTGAAGATGAAAAAGATTATTCTACTGATAATTCTGGCACTATTTTACTTTAATTCTGAAATCGGAGCAGCTGTTTTTCCTGAAGATGACTTCAGGAAGGGCATAGAATTATATACTTCCGGCAAATACCAGGAAGCTCTGGATGTATGGCTGCCGATATATAAATCCGGATTCAGAACGCCCAATCTCTGCTATAATATCGGTAATGCATATTTCAAGATAAATGATGTGCCACATGCAATACTCTTTTATGAAAGGGCATACCTTCTTAAGCCGGCCGATGAAGATATAAGATATAATTTGCAGGTAGCAAGAACTTATGTGGTTGACAGATTTTCCGAGATACCTGAATTGTTTTTCGTTACATGGTATAATTTCATTTCATTGATACTCTCATCTGATAAATGGGCTTATATTAGCATCATCAGCTTTGTTATGAGTCTGATTTTTATGTTGGTCTATTTGTTAACTTCAGTATACAGGTACAAGGTTGCAGGTTTCTGGCTGGCAATTTTTATGTTGATAATAAGCCTTGCATCGCTCAGCTTTTCTATAAGAAACAAGAACCTTGTTTTTAATAGTGACAAAGCAATAATTGTCAGCCCCCAGGTTAATGGGAAAAGTGCCCCTGATAGCAGTGGGACAGATCTTTTTCTTATTCATGAAGGGACAAAAGTTACAGTTACTGATGCTCTCGGAGAATGGTATGAAATTAAACTACCCGACGGAAATAAAGGATGGGTTCCTGCAAATAGTCTGGAGAAAATTTAATGATACATGCAACTTATTTTGTAACTTTCATGTCAATTAATTACAAAATCTGACAGAATAATGAAAAGGTATCTCATTTTTGCAGTGATTTTACTGCTTGCTTTGAGTGGTTGCAAAAAGCTCGAAAAGGAACCCTATGGGCCGACAGACATAAGAATAAGAAATCTTTCAGATGTGGCGATGAATGAACTGACTGTGGAAACAGGCGGGGGAACATATAATTATGGCACCCTTGGTGCCCAGGAGACATCAGATTATCATCGTTTTGAAAGAGCATATCCCAAAGCCAATATTTCAGCAATAATTAACGGAGAGAAATACAAAACAGATACCACTACCTATTATTATATGCAATATCTTGGGCAGGTGAAAGCCACTTATGAAATTTTTATTGAGAGTCACACTCTGAAAAAACTGAAAATTTCAAATGTAATTCCGGAATCAGCTCTGGATGACATTAAATAATTTATTGACTATAAATTATCTGATCTTCGAAATTTCATCAGCCAATTTTTGAGATTACCATTTTACCGGTTCAATACCGTGCATGGTAAGGTATTCGTTGCATTTGCTGAAGTGTCTGTTTCCGAAGAAACCTTTAGCTGCTGATAGGGGGGAGGGGTGAACCGATTCAAGAACCAGGTGCCTGGTTTTATCAATCACTGCTCCTTTGTTCTGGGCGTAAGCACCCCAGAGGAAGAATACAAGATTATTTTTCTCTTCATTCAGTATTTTAATCACTGCATCGGTAAATTGTTCCCAGCCTTTACCCTGATGTGAGCCGGCCTGGTTTGCCCTTACTGTGAGGATAGCATTGAGGAGAAGCACACCCTGGCGTGCCCAGCGTTCAAGGTTGCCTGATTTTGGTACAGGTATTCCAAGATCGTCATGGATTTCTTTGAAAATATTTACGAGGCTTGGGGGAAAGGGAACCCCATCCCTAACGGAAAAGCATAAACCATGTGCCTGTCCTGGGCCGTGGTAGGGATCCTGACCGATTATAACTGCTTTCACCTTATCGAAAGGACATAAATTGAAAGCGTTAAAGATGAGACTTCCGGGAGGATAAATAGTTCTTGTACGGTATTCTTCCTTAACAAAATCAACAAGCCTCAGAAAATAGTCCTTTTCAAATTCTGCTTTGAGTCTTTGTTTCCAGCTTTCTTCTATTTTAACATCCATTATTCTTTAAATACTTTTTTAAGCATTAGAATTATAAAAATAGGAATATTTAACAAAAAGAGGGTGGAAAAATTATTCACACCCTCTTGAACTGTCTGGTAAATTTATTTTGATAAGATATTACTGCAATGAAATCAGTACCATTATCTTACCAGTTCCGGTGCCAGAAAAGCTTTCCAGTGCTTTCCCTATTATTGCACCCCTTCTTCTTTCGTTCTCTGCAAGGATTCGTTTAAGGTCATCAAAATCTTTCGCCTCATTGACATCGAGCAGAGTCCATTTCATTGCATATCCTGGTGTTGAAGAAGAGGTCAGGAAATCACCTGGTTGTATTGGCCCGTTTTCTCCTGTTACATTCACAGGTACACGGCCAGCTACGGCAAGCCTGGCTGCATGAACATCTTTTTTGGGTTCCCCTGTTTCTTCATCTACAACGAGTTCCATGCCCATTGTAAGGTGCGGATTAGTTGATATAACTCCAAGTAGGCCTGTCTGATAAGGTTTGGAAGATTTTATAACACTTTCCTTTTTGTAAGGATCGGCAACAACAACATCAGCCGGTTGGGTATTCCCATTAGAATCATAAATGTATTCCGCTACATCAATACTTCCACCTGATCGAGTATCAGCATAAAGTCCATAATAAGTACCTTCTGTGCCAGTTGATGTAAAGTATCCGCTGTAATAGTATTCAATATTAGGATCATCCCGGCTAATGTTTGTATAAATACCATATATGTAATCTTTAAAAATATAGGTACTGGGTGGTATAATTGCTACTAATCTTCTCTTAGAATAGTTGAAAGTTGATACCGCATACCTCCCCCTGACTATGGTTTTGCCATCTTTGTAAATGGTAAGGGCATTTGATCTGTTGGCATCATTTATCCCATTACCTAAAGAGAATAATAACTCATTTGGATTCCATGTGTCAGCGGTTCCGGATATGTTTTCATTCCACTGTCCAAGAGCAAGTTCACCATAGGAATTAGCAATCACATTATTCCCTATCGCCAGGGAATATATTCCATTAGCCTGTGTATTATACCCTATTGCAACGGAGTTTGTCTCATTAGCAGCAGCTGAATGACCTAAAGCAAGGGCACCGAATTTCTTTGCATCACTGTTTGAGCCAAATACAAATCCGCCTGCTTCGGCAAGGTTGCCATTTCCAATAGCAACAGAATACTGGCCAGTAGCTTTATTTTCCCGGTTGAAAGTTTTTGTATATACTGTTATGGGTGCTATAGGCCTTATCGGCAACAAATCATCTATGCCTTTGGTTCCTTCATCTCCACCACCTTTACCCAGGTTTATTATAGGAATATTGTAGGAGTAGCTATAAAATGATCCGATTGCAATTGATTTATCACTCTCTGCTTTCGATTGGTAACCTATTGCTGTAGAGTTAGTTCCTGAGGCTATGGAGCCATTTCCCATTGCAAGAGCATTAGAATTAGTTGCCTGGGCTTTGTAACCAAGTGCTGTTGAATAATTGCCTGATGAGATGCTGTAATATCCGAAACTGTTTGAATAGTATCCAGATGCATTTGAACCTATACCAAGAGCCATTGCTCCTTTTTGTATTGCCTGCGCACCCATGCCTATTGCTACTGTATATGGATGAGATGCTGTTGTAGGTGTGGTTGTCGGGTTGCCTGAATCATCAAGGCCAACAGAGCCAAATGCAAAGGAACGGTATCCTGATGCAGTTGCGCCTGAACCAAAAGCATAAGAATCAGATCCTGTTGCCTTAGCACCGTCACCAAATGCAAATGCATTCATAGCTACAGTCTTTCCAGCTCCTGCAACTGAGTTTTTCCCTATACTTGTTGAGAAATTACCCAGAGCCTTTGCTTTGTATCCGAATGCCTGCGAGTAATCGCCCATTGCTATCGACCTGTAACCAAGTGCTGTTGAATAAAGCCCAACGCTGTCTGGTAATCCAATCCAGACATTACCTGCAAGAAAGGCGTTTCTGTTCGGAAACCAAAGTACCTGGGGTGAACCCTTCACAGTATCCAGAGTGCTGGTACCGGATACGTTCATAAAATAATTTTTTAGAATGCCTTTGGACCCATCAAAACCTCCTATTGCAAATCCTCCTTTAGTGCCTTTTGCATTTGGCGAATTGTCAATATATATCCTGACGCTATCAGGGGTTACCCTGAAGTAATCCTGCGAAGGTGCTTTTTCACCAAAACCACCAATTGCAAATCCTCCTTTAACGCCTTTACCGCCGGATGGCACATAAATATTTACTGCATCAGGATAGACGGCAAAAACTGTCTGGCCGTCTTTTCTTTTTACTTCAAAAAGGGCGTCAGATGTCGCATCATTTATGCTGACAACCTTGGCACCAGCATTCAGGGATTCAGCTTTTGCAGAGACCATTGAATAAGGTACAGTCCAGAGTTTTGCTGAACCCATTATTTTCCATGTCGATCCATTATTTGTGGAAATTTTTGTACCCACATAAAGAGGACCCGCTGACCAGTTTATATCTCTGAAATTAGCGACAGAACCCTGGCTTCTTGTTCCAGTACCGAGAACTATTGTAAAAAGCCCTTGTGAATTAGTCTTCACATTTGTGTGTGTCTCCTCCCAGAGATATGTGCCGGCTCCTGAGGCATAGAATCCAGTTGTATCCGAAAGAATTGAAAGTTTGACCCATAAATTATCTGTTACAATAGGTAATCCGGCATTATCTCTGGCAACTGCCTGATAATTAAACCCCTGTGGCACCTGTGCAAAAATGCAGGCACCTACAACAAAAAATACAAAAGTTAATAGATTCTTTTTCATAGCTTTCGAATATTAAGTATTTACCTCCTTTTTAAACGTAACTTAACAACAGCTATACTCAATTATAGGACATTCCAATTTAAATATAAAAATACGAAACGGCCCAGATTAAGGTGTAATTTTTTGAAAGAATTCCATGAAAGGATTAAAAAATTTGATGAATGCACAAGTTTTGAATATAATTTTTACTTTATCAGTGACGAAAATTTTGACCAGATATCATGCCGGAAATAGGGCAAACTTTACAAAGTTATAATTGAAAAAACAACTTGTTATTTTTTAAATACGAAATAGATTGCAAGAATGATAAGAAAAAATGCTATTAGATGATTTATCCTGAACTGTTCAGTTTTAAACACCACAAGTGTAAATATTGTAAAAACTGATATAGAAATAACTTCCTGAATAACTTTTAACTCAACGAGAGAAAAAGGACCTCCGTTTCCTCTGAAACCTATTCTATTGGCAGGCACCTGAAAGAAGTATTCGAACAATGCAATTCCCCAGCTCATTAATATCACAGCGAGAAGAGTCATATTTTCAAACCTGCTCATTGTTTTTAGTTTTAAATGCCCGTACCATGCAAAAGTCATAAATGTGTTTGAAAGAATCAAAAGCAGAACAGTATATAATCCTCTCATAGACTTACCGGTTTAAATCATTTATAATACGTTTAATTACATCTGTAAATGCATATCCTGCATTTTCTGTTGCGGCAACAAAACCACCGTTCTTTGATATACAGGGATTTGCATTTACTTCAATTACATATACCTTGTTTTCACTGTCAACTCTCATGTCAATACGGGCATAGCCCCTTAGGCCAAAGATATCCCAGCATTTAACTGCAGTATTTTCTATTTCTTTTCTGAGAGACTCATTGAGTTCTCTTCCCGGAAATCTTCTAATTGTATTTTTGTACTCAAAACTATCCTCTTCCCACTTTGCCTTAAAATCAACAATTCTTGGTCTGTTTCCGTAATCCAAAAATACTATTTCAGCAGGTGGAAGAACTTCAGGTCTGCCATTCGATGTGAGGAGACTAATATTAAATTCCCTTCCGTCAATGTATTCCTGTATTATCCAGTGGGAATCTCTCAGATTCCTGAACTTTTCCTCATAACCTTGATGATAAATAAAAACTGAATCCTGCGTAATATCAAGCGAGCCGTCTTCCCATACAGGTTTAATTATATAGCTTTTGCCTGGCTCAAATTTATTATATTCCGAGATATGAAAAGATTCTGGTGTTCTTATACCTTCGTTTTTAAGTAGTTTAACTGTAAGAAATTTACTTGTTGTAATAAACAGAGCTTCCAGCGGGTTGCCTGTATAGGGTATTGAATGCATGTTAAGCAGGGCAGGAATGAAATATAGTAGTTCTCCTTTGTTATTTATAGACTCAACGAGATTAAAAACAAAATCTGGTTTCTCATCAGCCAGAAGTGATATTTCATTCATGAAATTATTCGTGATACCTTTTCTGTAAGTTTCAATTCCGGCTTTTTTAAGATTGGTCTCGACCCATTCAACCTGGTCGAGAATATCGAGTTCGTCGGCAAGAGCATTTTCGCGAGGCTGATTGTAAAGTATGCAGCATCTCATAACTTCAGATTATGTCTTTTTAATGCAGACCTGATTATTCTTTCAACCAGTTCGTTGTATTCGATACCTGAGAAACGTGCAAGTATTGGCAGGTCTGAATCAATCGGATGAAGTCCAGCAAGAGGGTTAACCTCCATAAAACATATTCTGCCATGTCTGTCAGCCTTTACATCCACACGTCCGCCATCGGCACAGCCAATTGCTTTCCACGCCCTCAGTGCCACATCTTTTGATTCCTTTGAAATATCACTATCGTCGAGGGGTTTGTAATTACAATACAAATGATAGTTTTCCTTGTATTCAACTGAATATGGAAGTTCATCTTTACAGATTACTTCCATTCCTCCTATAGCCACCGCATCGTCCCCGGTGCCAAGAATTCCAATTGTGAATTCCCGGCCTGGAAGATATTCTTCAACAAGTGCCGGTTGATTGTACCGTTTAAGCAGGTATTCTGCCACTTCTTTCAGTTCTGAAGGTTTTTTAAGGATACTCTTATTTGTTATGCCTTTACCAGTACCTTCAGAGGTAGGTTTGATAAAAAGTGGGTATTTAAGGTCGCACTTTTCAATATCGTCAATGGAGGTAATCAGAAAGCCAGGACTAACTGGCACACCGGCTGATGAAGCTACCAATCTTGCCAGATATTTGTTTAGAGCAACACCGAGTACTACCGGTCCGCTGAACACGTATGGTATACGGTATTGATCGAGTATTGCTGGAACAACCGACTCCCGTCCGTCACCATACAATCCTTCGGCAATATTGAAAACGATATCCCATCTTTTGCCAGATGCAAGGGCTTCAATAAGTTGAAAGACGTTTCCAACTTCTTCGGTATCAAAACCCATTGATTCAAGCACATTTCTTATTGCGCTTATTGTGGCTTCTTTATCAAATTCTGCAGTATCTTCCATAGAAAACCCGCGTTCGAGGTACCATGAACGCAGGTCAAAAGTAATCCCCGCCTTCATAAAAAAATTAAATTTCAGGGTATTCGCAAATCATACCCTTATAGTTGCGAAGAACTATTTTTTCGGTTGTATGTTCAACAACATAATCTGGCATGAGAGGAATTTTACCCCCTCCACCTGGTGCGTCAACAACGAACTGTGGAATGGCATATCCGCTTGTGAAACCTCTCAGACCCTTGATAATTTCAAGTCCTTTCCTGACCGATGTCCGGAAATGACCCGAACCAGGAATAAGGTCGCACTGATACAGGTAATAAGGCCTTACCCTTATCATCAGCAATTTGTGGAAGAGTTTTTTCATAACTTCCACATTGTCGTTGATTCCTTTGAGAAGTACAGTCTGACTGCCAAGCGGAAAACCACCATCAGCAAGTTTGTTGCAGGCCTTTGCACATTCATCTGTTATTTCATCCGGATGAGAAAAATGCAAGCTTATATAAAGCGGATGATATTTTCGTAGAGTGGCTATAAGCTTGTCTGTAATTCTCTGTGGTAATACAACAGGTACTCTTGTGCCTATTCTAATTATCTCTACATGAGGAATCTTTCTGATATTATGCAGAATATAATCGAGCATTTCGTCTGACATTGTTAGAGGGTCTCCTCCGCTAACTAGTACATCTCTTACCTCGGTATGATTTCTGATATAATCAAAGGCTTTTTCAAAATCATTTTTACCAAGTTTATCAAGTTTGCCTACTGAATGTGAACGAGTGCAGTATCTACAGTAAGCAGAGCAAACCTGAGTTACAGTAAACAGGACTCTGTCGGGATACCTGTGCACGATCCCTTTTATGGGTGAAAATTCACCCTCGTGAAGAGGATCAGATTTTTCAACAGGCATCTGTATTAGTTCTTCGACCACAGGTACTACAATTCTCCTGAGAGGATTACCCGGTTTACTGTCATAAATAAGAGATGCAAAATAAGGTGTAATTCTTAATGGCAATCTGCCTTTGAGGTGTTTGATTGCCATAATCTCTTTCTCTGTTAATGGCATTATTTTTCTGAGATCTTCCAGTGTAGTAATAGCATTTCTCAGTTGCCATTTCCAGTCGTTCCATTGTTCATTAGTTGCGATAGGGAAGTAGCGGTGCATGAAGTCCGCATTCCGGTTGCTAACTATTTGTTCTGGCGTTTCGACCTGCGAAAGTATTACCGCTTTCGCGCCAGGCTCTTCATCAGAAGAGCAACCTTTGAGGCGACCTTCTCCATGGAAGGCTGAAGCCTCATTATTGTTAGCATTCATGATGTGGTGAAAATTTCACTCCTTTTTTAGTTATCTGTTTCTTGTTTAAAATTTCGCCGAAAGTATACATAATGTAAATTCGATGTACATTTTTCGTAAAAAAAAATTTCAACATTATAATTATTTTATCAACATCGAAAAATTTTTTCAATATTATAAATTGTTCGTAACATGTTGCAATACAATTGATTATAATATATTTAAAATAACTATTTAAAGAAAATATTATTGAAATAATTTTTTTTAAAAAAATTCAATTAAAAAATTAGTTAATGGTTCAGATATTCTTTGTAAAAAGAAATAATGACTTCATATTGATTATTAAAGCAAGTTTTACAATTGTTTGAAAATAAAATATTGATACAATAAATATATGATGGCAAATCGACTTAAAGACGTAATTAAAAATTAACTTTGATTGGAAAACAATAAATTCTTAATTTTGAAATAACCCTGATGAAATTATTATTTGAAGGAATAAATACTATCTATAAACCAAAAACATATTTAAGTATAATCCTTAAATTTTTAATTTATGAAAAAATTTAACCGAAGAGATTTTTTGGGCAGAACGAATGCATTTATAGCTGGTGTACTTATTGCTCCTGAGGTATTAAGGAGTTTTTCACCTGCAGAGAGCCCCGGAATGCTTAAGTTGCCTCTTGGTTTTCAGGCCTGGACAATCAGGGAAATGCTTGCAAAAGATTTCCCCGGTACATTAAAAATTATGCATGATATGGGATACCGCTGTATTGAAATGTGCTCACCTCCGGGATATGCAATGGCAGGATTCGGTCCGCTTACAAAATACAGCGCTCAGGAGATGAGAAAAATAATCAATGATGCAGGACTCACTTGCCCGAGTTCCCATTATGTCATGAATGAACTCAGGAACAATCTTGATGAAAGAATAAAATTTGCAATTGATTCTGGCCAGACACAGATGATACTTTCAAGTTTTGGTTTGCCACGCGATGCAAAACTATCCGATTGGCAGAAGGCAGCCGACGAACTCAACAAAATAGGAGAGAAGGTCAAAAACGCCGGACTCCAGATGGGATTCCATAACCATCATACTGAATTTGCAATGCTTGAAGGAAAGCTTATTTATGAAGAATTAATGAACTGGTTCGATCCTTCCTTGATTAAAATGCAGTTCCAGGTTGCAGTCATCAGCATAGGATACAAGGCTGCTGATTATTTCAGAAAATATCCGGGCAGGTTTATTTCAGTACATTTTGCCGATTGGTCGTCTGAAACAAAAAGAGAGGCACCTGCAGGAAAAGGGGTTGTAGACTGGAAAGAACTGATCTCATCCCTCGATACGGGAGGAGTAAAAAATGTTTTCGTTGAAATGGGTTTTAACACTTTTAAAGAAACAGCTGACTATTTACTTAACCTATAACCAGCCTAATATAAAAAATCCGGATGAACTGGCTTACTGATCTTATTATTAACGATTCAGTAGCCCATGCAATTCTTGTTTATAGCGTTATAATTGCAGCAGGAGTAGCACTGGGAAAAGTAAAAATTTTCAATGTTAGCCTGGGAATTACTTTTGTTCTTTTCTCAGGAATAGCTGCAGGCCATTTCGGTTTTGTTACAAGACATGAAGTAATTGAATTTGTAAGGGATTTTGGGCTTATCCTTTTTGTGTTTTCAATTGGGTTGCAGGTTGGACCGGCCTTCTTTTCGTCATTACGTAAATCAGGGCTTAAAATGAATATCCTTGCATTGTTAATCGTTTTTACAGGAGCCCTGATAACTATTATTATCCATTTTCTTGCAAATGTTCCAATGTCTCTGATGACCGGAATAATGTCGGGCGCTGTTACAAATACACCTGGACTGGGTGCTGCTCAGCAGACTCTGAGTGAGATAACTGCAGGAATGGATCCTGAGAAATTCCCTGATCCCTCGATTGGATATGCCGTAGCATACCCATTTGGTGTAGTTGGTGTTATCCTTTCAATGATTTTTATCCGTAAAATATTCAGGATAAATCTTGAAAAGGAATTAAAAGTCATTTCAGAAAAACTGCACCATCCTGATGAGATACCGGAAAAAGTGACAATACAGGTGAAATCAAAAAAGATTGCCGGAAAGCCTGTAAATGAAATTGTAAAGAACTCTCCAGGTAAAATGGTAATATCCAGACTGCTGCACAAAGGGGAACTTTTTCTTCCCGGGCCTGATACTGTAATTGAAGAAAATGATATAATACTTGTTGTAGCTGAAAAGAAAAATATCCCTGCTATTATTGATTACATAGGAACTGAAAGCGACCTTGACCTTTCAACACGTATCGGTAAGATGATTTCACGGAGGATAGTTGTAACAAATCCTGCAGTGGCTGGTAAGAGTCTTGGCTCCCTTAAACTGCGTACACGTTACAATATAAATATCACCAGAATAGAGCGTTCAGGAATTGAGCTTGTAGCAAGTTCAGGTTTGATTTTACAGATGGGTGACAGAATGACTGTAGTGGGAGATGAGGGTTCGATTGAAAATGTTGCCCGTGAGGTGGGTAATTCACTAAGGAGACTCTACGAGCCAAATCTTATACCAATCTTTGCAGGTATTATTATTGGGATTTTGCTTGGAAGCATCCCGCTTAATATTCCTGGTGTATCTAATCCTATAAAACTGGGGCTGGCAGGTGGTTCACTCATTGTAGCTATGTTTCTTAGCAAATTCGGATACAGATTTTCCCTTATTCCGTATACAACTACAAGTGCTAACCTTATGCTAAGGGAAACAGGTATAGTTCTTTTCCTGGCAAGCGTAGGATTAAAGGCTGGAGAAAAATTTATTCCTTCTCTGACATCTGGCGATGGTTTTATCTGGATGGGCTACGGAGCTATTTTAACGGTGCTTCCTGTAATTTTTACCGGCATTTTAGCAATCAGATGGATGAAATATAATTATTTTGAAGTGTGTGGTCTGCTAGCCGGAAGCATGACCGACCCGCCAGCCCTTGCATATGCAAACAATATGGCACAGTCAGAAATACCTGCAGTAGCCTATGCCACAGTTTATCCGCTGGTAATGTTTCTCAGAATCCTTATTGCCCAGCTGCTTATTCTTCTGTTTGTTTAATTATAAGAGAAAACCATTATTAAGGCTGGAATAGTAGAATTCAGATGTAGTAATCTTTGCATCACCCGGTAAAGAACAATGCCACTCCTGCAACTGAAATTACTGCTCCTGCTACTTCAGCCAGCGTAACTTTTTCCTTGTTCAGATAAACTGACGGCGGTATAATCAGAACGGGAACAATAGCCATTATGGTAGATGCAATTCCTGCCTGAGTATATTTTACAGCCATAAGTGAAAATGATACACCAATAAATGGTCCGAACACTGCACCAATTGTGACCGCAGTAACTGCTTTACGGTTTCTGGCTCCTTCAATAACTTCCGGCCAGTGTGAAATAAATGTCGCAAGCAGTGAAAAACCAAACCCTCCGGCAATTACTCTTATTTGCGTGGCAGCAAAAGGATCATAGGTGCCTCCCATTCCTATTTTACTTAGAATCAGACCCGTCGCCTGCCCCAGTGCACCCCCAAGAGCAAGCAATATACCTGTAGGGGCAAACTTGAGTGAAAGTTTTTCTCCCTTTCCATTACGACTGAAAATTGCAAGCGAAATCCCAATGAATGTGAGAATCATACCAGCAAAGTGCAATAGCCTCAATTTCTCCCCGATGAAAACCCATCCTAAAAAGGCTGTAAAAAGAGGAACAGTAGTCATGATAAGCATAGAGAATCTTGAACCTATCTCAGCGTACGCCCTGAACAGAAAATAATCCCCGAAAGTAAAACCTACCAGACCTGAAAGTGACAACCAGAGCCAGTTGTGAAGATTAGCATCAACGGGCAGAAAATGTCCTCTGGCTATAAGATTATAGAATGATAGCAGAAATATGGCAAGAAACATTCTGATAATGTTAAGCGAAAGAGAACCTATTTTTTTGCTTGCCTTTTCATTTGCCAGAGCAGTTATTGTCCAGGAAAAAGCTGTCAGAAGCGCTGCAAATTCGCCAAGATGGCTGCTAAAAAATGACATAATTTATTTGTTCAGATAAGGATGCAAAAATAATACTTTTAATTATGGGACAACTCTGGATTTTTATAAAGCACAACTCTTACATTCATGCACTTGTATTCTTTTATTATTATCCATTCCGTTCTAAGCCTGTCTATTTCGTCATCTGAAAAATCATTAAAAATATTTGACCAGAATATGTATTTGTTGGTCTTTAAATTTTTTATTGCAAACGACTCTTTATTTCCGTTAAGGTCAATGTAATCTAATGCTGCAAGGTTTGGGAAACCACTCCCTGTTTCAGAAACCGGAATAGAATTTTCTTTAATATAGCTTATCATTTTCTTGCGAAGGGGTGGATATGGCAGGTAAGCCAGTGAAGCATCCCACCCCTGGGAAATTTTGTCAGGATAGATCCAAAAATTACCGGAAAGAAGCCCGGCAATCATCAGGGTGGCGAAAGCAGTTTTAATAGCATTCTTTTCTATAACCTCAAACAAGCAGTAACATACTGTGAGAGCCAACAATATGTAAACCGGGAGTAAATAACGATGACCCATCAAATTTTTATGGAAAAGCATCGGAATAGCAAGGAAGATAAAAATGACTAAAAATATAGTTATTAATTTATTAAGTGATTCTGTTCTATTAGTTTTATGTCTTAAGAAATTCTTGTAGCAGAATATTCCGGAAATCCATACGAAAATGTGTCCAAAATCTGCAATTCTCCAGCCTATGATAAAAACATTGCGTATTATTCCCGAAATGCCAGCGGGTTTAAATGAATCGTACCATGGTGATTCTTTATGGTAACCAATCCATCCTGTTTTGATCATGTGCCAGGTCAAAAATAAAACAATGAAGATGAGTGCCGGAATATAAGGAGTTATTATTTCATGGAAATTTCTTGCGATTCTTCCTGAAATAGCTTTAATGCTGTTAACATTAAACAGATTTTGTTTTATTATCAGATCGGCAATAAGAACAGCAGCTGTACATATCATTCCCCTGATGCTAGAAACCGATAAACCTAACAGGGCAATCATGAATAATATATTATTTTTTCCGAATATTCCATTGTTTAGTACCAGAAGAAAGAAAAATACAAGGAACACATCAGGAGATATAAGTGTGCACTGTGCCATAAGAGTTGGGTCTGAGAGAATGACTACAAACGCCAGAGCCCTCCATTTTACGGAAAATATTTTCTTTACCATGAGCCATGATTGCCAGATAATACCCAGAATAAATGGCAATATTACCAGATGGCTTACGAAGAGTGTTCTCTCGAATATTTTCCAGCATATTGCAAGATAGAGTCCCAGTGCAGGAAAATGTCCACTGTCAAACTCTATTGGAAGTAATAGATTTTTAAACCCGTTATAATAGAACCAGGTTGCATGTTTCGATGCCAGTTGCACAGTATCCCAGAAAAAAGGGTAATGTGATGTGGCTAAAAACAGGGCCAGGTAAACAATAATAATAGCTGAATAAGCAGCTAAATCAGTATTTTTCATTAAATAAATTCTGATACCAGGCTTCAGATTTTTATTGCAAATGTATATTCTCCCGAACCAGCGTCAAACGTCACTTTATTATTGACTACCCTGATATTTGTGAATTCTTTAACAGAACCAAGTGATCTATTAGTTTCTGTCACTTTTGATTCCGTATCAACAGGCAGAATTATGGTGGCTCTTGTGTTTGCTGGAATCTTCACCCTTATTGTGATAATATTATTATTTTTTTCCCAGCCAGAAGCAATTGTTCCGTATCTGCTTTCAAAAGTTGCCTTAGCATATGTTAGCTTTTCAGTTGGGGAGGGTTGAATTATAATATGTTTATATCCAGGTTTTCCAGCTTCAATGCCAGCACACACCCTGTACATCCAATCACCTATTGCGCCATATGCATAATGGTTGAATGAATTCATTCCAGGATCCTGGAAGGTGGTATCGGGCTTAATGCCATCCCACCTTTCCCATATAGTAGTTGCACCCATTTTTACTGGATAAAGCCACGAGGGATATGCTTCCTGTAACAAAAGGTCATATGCTACATCAGTATATCCCATGTTCGATAGTACATGACACAGGTAAGATGTTCCGACAAATCCGGTCGAAAGTCTGTTTCTTCGGCTTTTTATATCATCTACTAAGAATTTCACAGCATTTTGCCTGAGGTCTTCAGGTAAAAGGTCGAACATCAGTGCCAGGACATATGAGGTTTGGGAACATGTTCCTACGCGACCCGCAGGTGTGACATATTCATGAATGAAAACTTCCTTAATCTTATTAAACAATTCATTATAGAATTTATAATCAGCTTCTTTACTAAGTTCCTTTGCCGCAAGAGAGAGCAGCTTTGTTGAATATGCATACATTGCTGTGGCGATGAAGTCGTGTTCGGTATGTCCATCAAATTCTGTATGCCTGTTTATTGGTGGATGGTAAAAGAGCCAGTCGCCGTATTTACTGCCTCCTTTCCAGATATAACTGTCGCCGGCTTTTTTTCGTATATACTCAACCCATGCTTTCATGCTTGGATATTGGGTTTCGAGCAGTTGTTTATCGCCATAGACAAGATACATCGTCCATGGTGAGATAACTGCCACGTCGCCCCATGCAGCAGAAGGCGCTGCTGTCTTAGCTCCCTGTGGATTAAGTACATCGGGTATAACATCCGGCACCTCTCCACCAGGTTTCTGGTCGGCTGCCACGTCCTTCAGCCACTTGGTGAAGAATGCAGCCACATCCATATTGAATGCAGCTGTACGGCAGAAGACCTGTGCATCACCCGTCCAGCCCAGACGCTCATCCCTTTGCGGGCAATCGGTAGGGACATCCACAAAATTGCCTTTTTGCCCCCACTGAATATTGTGCTGTAGCTGATTGACAAGTGGATTTGAACATTCAAAACTTCCCGTGACAGGCATATCGGAATGCACAACTATCCCTGTTATATTATCTGTGGTCAGTTCACCCGGAAAACCGTTTACTTCAACATACCTGAATCCCATGAAAGTGAATCTCGGCTCATAAATCTCTTCGCCTTCTCCTGAAAGAGTATAGGTAATCTGACATTTAGCACTCCTGAGGTTTGCAGTATAGAATTCTCCGTATTTATCAAGCACTTCTGCATGCCTTAATACAACAACTGTACCCCGTTCGCCTCTAACCTTTAACCTGACCCATCCTACCATATTCTGACCCATATCCACAACCAGACTCCCTTTCGGGGTGCGTAGTATTTTAACTGGTTTTATCTCCTGAATCTTCCTTACTGGAACACCTTCGGTTGCGATAATGTTATCATAACCGTAATTTGCCACCTTCACCGGTACCCAGTTGCTTTCGTCGTAGCCAGGAAGATTCCATCCTTTCAGCCTTTTTCTTGCATCATAAGTCTCACCATTATATATATCACACATTCTTATTGCGCCATCCTGGAAGGCCGTCCATGATTCATCGGTGATAATCATTGCTTCTGTACCATCGGCATGCACTATTCTGAGTTGCATCAGTAAACCGAGTGTTTTACCGTAGATAGCCCAGTTATTACTCCATGCAAGAGTACCGCGGTACCAACCATCGCCTAAAACTGCACCGATAGCATTTTTACCTTTTACTATTTGGTTGGTTACATCATATACTTGATATTGAAGACGCTTTCTATAAGATGTCCAGCCCGGAGTAAGTACCTGGTCACCGACTTTGGTACCATTAAGATGCAATTCATAAAAACCATGGGATGTAACATAAACTGTAGCTTTTGCAACAGGCTTTGTGATTGTAAATTCTTTTCTGAAATGAGGTGAAGGAGAATAGCGAAGCGTATCTCCTTCTTTTTCAATCCATTTTGCTTTCCATCCAGAAGGCGACATTAAACCTGTTTCAAAAAATGCAGTCTCGCTCCATTTTGACTCATTTCCCAGGTTGTCCTTAACCCTGACTCTCCAGAAGTATCTCCTGCAGGGCTCAAGTGCGGAACCACCATAAGGTATCAACACCGACTCATCTGATTGAACCATACCTGTTTGCCAGACAATTTTTCCCGGGGTAAATTTTGGGTCGGTTGATACCTGAATGAAATACGCAGTCTGCATCACATTCTTACCTGTGGAAGATATTTTCCAGGAGAGCCTTGGTTTTTGTGTATCAATACCAAGTGGATTAACTTTATGTTCACATGTCAGTCCAAAAACCGATAGTTCTTGTGCTGATAACGAATTAATAATTAATTTAGTAATAATTAATAAGAGAATTATTTTTTTCATAGCTTTTAATTTTTCATATTTCAATTTGCTTCATAGCTTGCTATAAGCAAATGTAAAAAAACCTTCATGATTGGAGAAAAAAATAAATTAGTTATTTTTAGTTTCGTAAAAATAAACCATTGTTTAAATAAAAGATTATAAATGAATCCAATAGCAGGTATTTTTCTGATTATGCTCGGTAGCATTGGTGCAGCCAGCTTCTATGTGCCTTTCAAAAAGGTGAAATCATGGGCATGGGAATCGTACTGGATTTTCCAGGGTCTTTTCGCATGGATAATAATTCCATGGATATTTGCTTTTATTTTTATACCTCATGGTGAATTGGGACCAATAATTAGAGAAGCTCCATCATCTGCCAAACTAATGGCTGCTTTCTTTGGTTTATTATGGGGTTTTGGTGGCCTTACATTTGGACTTAGTATACGTTATCTCGGTATTGCTCTTGGTCAGAGTATTGCTCTGGGCCTTTGCGCTGCATTCGGTACACTAATTCCTCCTATCGTCGCAGGACAGAACCTTTTTGCCACAACGAGCGGTATTCTGACCGTTATAGGCGTTGCTATAACG
>JBASIK010000247.1:0-34553 GCA_049654745.1 Bacteroidales bacterium | reverse complement strand
GCATTCATTGAAGGTCTTACCTGGAAGCCAACAATGATTGCATTGGAAGCAGCAGCCAGCAGGACGTCTGATTCAGAGATCTGGCCTACAGCTTTATGGATTATGTTGACCTGTATCTGTTCGGTCGACAGCTTGATTAGAGCATCACTGAGTGCCTCCACGGAGCCGTCGACATCACCTTTAACAATAAGATTGAGCTCCTGGAAATTGCCGATTGCTATGCGACGGCCAATTTCGTCGAGAGTAATATGTTTCTGGGTGCGGAGTTCCTGTTCCCTTTGCAGCTGAGCCCTTTTTATTGCTATTTCCTTAGCTTCGCGTTCGGTTTTCATCACATTGAACTTGTCTCCTGCCTGTGGAGCTCCGTTAAGTCCAGTCATAAGAACAGGTGTTGAAGGCCCTGCCTCGGTAACTCTGTTCCCTCTTTCATTGAATAGTGCCTTTACACGACCATAGTGACAACCTGCCAGAACAATATCACCGATACGAAGAGTACCGCTTTTTACAAGTAATGTGGCAATATAACCTTTCCCTTTATCGAGCGATGATTCAATAACTGTTCCATGAGCCGGTTTGTTGGGATTGGCTTTCAAGTCGAGCAAGTCGGCTTCGAGAAGGACTTTTTCGAGAAGAAGATTTACGTTGAGGCCTGTCTTGGCAGAAATTTCCTGCGACTGGTATTTGCCGCCCCAGTCCTCAACAAGGTAATTCATTTTTGCAAGTTCTTCCTTTATTCTGTCAGGGTTTGCAGTGGGTTTGTCAATTTTGTTTATTGCAAAAACTATTGGAACACCCGCAGCAGCAGCATGGTTTATTGCTTCTACAGTCTGGGGCATAACCCCGTCGTCGGCAGCAACAACAATTATTGCGATATCGGTAATCTGGGCGCCGCGGGCACGCATAGCTGTAAATGCCTCGTGACCGGGCGTATCGAGAAATGTGATCTGTCTTCCGTTTTCGAGTGTTACACTGTATGCGCCAATATGCTGGGTGATACCTCCTGCCTCACCTGCCACAACGTTAGTATTGCGGATATAGTCAAGCAGCTTTGTTTTCCCATGGTCAACATGTCCCATTACAGTCACAATGGGTGGCCTGGGTTTAAGGTCTTCAGGTCTGTCTTCCTCTTCCGTTACTGCTTCTACTACTTCGGCACTTACAAACTGAACCTTATAACCGAACTCCTCTGCAACAATTGACATGGTTTCTGCATCCAGGCGCTGGTTGATTGACACAAATAGCCCCAGGTTCATGCAGGTGGCTATGATGTCAGTAACGGGAACATTCATCATGGCCGCAAGTTCGTTTGCCGAAACAAATTCAGTAACCTTAAGAACTTTCTTTTCAAGTTCCTGAAGCTCTGATTTTTCCTTTTCCTTGAGGATTAATGCTTCTCTCTTTTCCCTCCTGTATTTTACTCCTTTTGATTTTGATTTTGCAGTAAGCCTTGCCAGCGTCTCCTTGATTTGCTTCTGTACTTCCTCTTCGTCAATTTCTGCCCTGACAGGTCTCTTTTTCAGAAATACTTTTGCTCTTTCTCTTTCTTTCTTTTCGGCAGGTTTCAGAGGAATAATCTCTTTGTCCTTTGAAATTCTTTTTCTTCTCTTTTTATGTTTTAGTTCTTCATCATATTCGATTTTAACAGGTTTCTTTTTTTCTTCCAGCTCTATTTTGCCTATCACCACGGGCCCTGTTATCTTAACCTCAGATGCGAGTCGGAAAGTAGTTGGAATTTCCTCTTCCTCAAATTCCAGTTCCGTTTCCTGTTCAACAGTTTCAGCACCTGTACCTGATTTATCTTGTGATGTTATGACTGCTTCAGCCTCTGCTGTTGCCTTTTCTTCCTTTACAGGTACAGCAGGTTCTTCAATGACAGGTTTTTCCTCTGTAGTGACGGCAGCTTTTGGAGCTTTTGTTTCGGGTTCAGCTTCCTTGACAGCCTCTTTTTCCTTCGCTGGCTTTTCTGCTGCTACTGCTTCTTCCTTTATCTCGGCAGACTCTTTCTTCTTTTCTTTTTCATCTGCTGTATCTTTTTTGGGCTCAGGTTTTTCAACCTTTGGTTTTACTGTTTTTTCAAGGTCAATCTTACCCAGTACTTTTACAACAGGTTTGGATATTTCGGGTTTAATATCGACTTTGGTCACACCTAGCGAATCTTTGATAAGAATTTCACCTTCGGTTTCACTCTCTTCGGCTGGTGTTTTGGTATTAATATCCTCAATAGAAACTGACTCTTTCTTTCTATGGAGGTTCTTAAGCATCAATTTTTCCGATTCTTTCTTTGCCGTGATGTCAGTACTGTATTCCTTAACAAGGAGGGCATAAGCTTCGGGAGGTAGTTTGGTATTGGGATTTGGGTCAAGATTAAACCCTTTCTTATGCAGAAATTCCACAATAGTGGATATTCCCACATTGAATTCGCGGGCTGCTTTACTTAATCTTGTAACCTTTACTTCGTCACTCATAGAAATCCTCCTGTAATATTCTCCTCTGATATATAAATTTAAAATCTTGTTTTTTTACTCAAACTCTGCTTTCAGTATATTGATTACCTCTTTGATTGTTTCCTCTTCAAGGTCTGTTCTCTTCACAAGGTCGCTTACAGAAAGGCTGAGAACACTTTTCGCCGTATCACAACCGATTGCTTTAAGTTCATCGATTATCCATTCTTCAATTTCATCGGAGAATTCCTCGAGGTTGACATCTTCCTCATCTTCACCTCCTGGTTCGCGGTAGACGTCTATTTCGTAACCTGTAAGCTGACTGGCGAGTTTTATATTCAATCCGCCTTTCCCAATAGCCAGAGATACTTCACTCGGTTTCAGGTAGATTTCCGCCCTCTTCGCTTCTTCGTTTATTTTAATAGAGGATATTTTTGCCGGGCTAAGGGCTCTCTGGATATATAACTGCGTATTTGTTGTATAATTTATGACATCAATATTTTCGTTTCTAAGTTCCCTGACTATCCCATGTATTCTTGATCCTTTCATGCCAACGCATGCTCCTACCGGATCAACTCTTTCATCATATGATTCTACTGCAACCTTTGCACGCTCACCGGGTACCCTTACAATCTTTTTGATGGTAATCAGACCGTCGAAAATTTCCGGAACTTCAAGTTCGAAAAGCCTTTCGAGGAATACCGGTGAAGTCCGGCTGAGAATAATTACCGGGGTGTTGTTTTTCATTTCTACTTTTATAACAACAGCCCTTATGGTGTCACCCTTACGGAAATGGTCAGTCGGTATTTGCTCGCTTTTAGGTAGAATAAGCTCATTACCATCATCATCCAGCACAAGTATCTCTTTCTTCCATACCTGGTAAACTTCTCCTGTCACTATCTCACCAATCCGGTCCTTATACTTGGCATATAGATTGTTTTTTTCAAGGTCAAGAATACGGGCAGTAAGATTCTGCCGGATGGAAAGTATAGCTCTCCTCCCGAAATCCTGAAATTTTACTTCATCCGAAACCTCTTCGCCTATCTCATAATCGGCATCTATCTTTTTTGCTTCAGAAAGAGGTATCTGGGTATTGGGATCGGTAAAATCCTCATCAGCAACAACTTTCCTGTTTCTCCAGATCTCAAAGTCACCCTTGTCGATATTAACAATAATATCGAAGTTATCGGCCGAGCCATACTTCTTTGCAAGTATGTTCCTGAAAACATCTTCAAGAACACTCATCATCGTTGGCCGGTCGATGTTTTTTAATTCCTTGAACTCCAGAAAAGTGTCTGTTAAATTAAGATTTTCCATCTTTCACATTCTCCTTTTTATCTAAAAATTAAAATCTCCTTTGTTGATTTAATTTCTTCAAAGTTAATTGATATATTTTTTGATTCGTCAGTTAAACCTCTGCTTTTGCTCTTTTTTCCCTCCTGAGATTCAATCTCCAATCCGTTTCCTGTAACATTTTTCAGTATTCCCCTGTATTTTTCCCCTGTCAGGCATACCACTTCAACACTTTTCCCGATGTTTTTTAAATACTGTTCCTTAACAATGAAAGGATGGCCGATACCGGGAGAGGACACTTCAAGCTCATAATCCTCTTCATTGCGGTCGAGCCTGCTCTCGAGGAATCTGCTCAGCTCAGCACACTGGTCAATAGTAATGTCAGAAGGCGTATCTGCAACAACAGTTATTTTATTGTCACGCGTAACCTTCACATCTACAAGGAAAAGGTCTTTGCCCTCCATGTATTCTTTGACCAGTTTTTCTATTTTTGTTCTGTCAATCATTACAAAAACATAATAAAACAGGGGGACTCATCCCCCTGGTGTTTTTAACGCCACGAATCAAGTGCAAATATAATAATATTTTTGGAATTATCAAAATCTGAATAGTTTTACAAAATTTTCTGAGTGGGTTATTATGATAAAGTAGCGTACGAAATGATTGACCCGGGAATATTTACTGAGGAGGAAAGGCTAATGCTTTCTTCGTGCACCCTGTGCCCAAGAGAATGTGGGGTTGACAGGTTTGAAGCCACCGGTTATTACGGGGCTGATGCCGGCCTTAATATTGCCTCAATATGTATTCACAGGGGAGAAGAACCTCCTATAAGCGGGCCACAGGGTATATGTAACATATTCTTTGCAGGATGCAATTTAAGGTGTTTTTATTGTCAGAATTATGACATAAGCCATCCGGTAAGCTTTTCGAAATATTCCATTACTGATTTAACAACATGTGTGGATTATATTGAAGAAATTCTTTCAAAAGGTATTTATTCAGTGGGATTTGTTTCACCATCGCATGTAGTGCCACAGGTTAAGTCGATCATCAGGGAACTGGGAAGACGAGGGCATAAACCGGTAACAGTATATAATACAAATAGTTACGATAAAGTTGAAACTTTAAAAGAGCTAGAAGGTTTCATTGATGTTTACCTTCCAGATTATAAATATGTTTCACCCCTTTTATCTGCAAGGTATTCTGATGCTCCGGATTATCCTGTGGTAGCAATTAATGCACTTAAAGAGATGTATTATCAGAAAGGTTCCGTTTTGCATACAGATGAGAATGGCGTAGCATACAACGGGATGTTGATACGCCATCTTGTTCTTCCGGGGCATACTGATAATAGTATAGAGGTATTGCGTAGCATTTCAGAAGAGATTTCAACAGGCGTCCATCTTTCACTTATGTCGCAATATCATCCTGCAGGTGAGGCAATATCAAAGTGCGAACTTAACCGCCCATTAACAAAAGAAGAGTACAGCCTGGTGGCTGAGGAGATGGAAAGGCTGGGATTCAGAAACGGATGGCTGCAGGATCCGGATAGTAATAAAAATTACCTTCCGGATTTTTCAAGAGAACATCCGTTTGAGTGGTAAAAAGTGCCTGAATTTTTGCTATATTTTTATAAAAATCTTGTTCCTATAAAGCCAGTAACAGATATACCAGAGTATAAACCAAGCCCCAAGGTTTGTAATTATTGCACATGTCATTTCACCAGCCCATGAGAAAAACAGATTGGTGAAAGGAGCTACCATCCGGTTGCTTATTATTCTTGTAAAGCCAAGTTCGAAAAACAGATATATAAAGATGCAGTTCATTCCCACAATTATGAAGAATTTTGAACCTTTCAGGAAAAGTTTTTTCACGTCAATAAGCCAGTAGCTGAAGCAGAGGGCAAGTATTGTCCATCCGCCGCTTACAAGAACAAACGATACTGTAGCTATCTTTTTAATAATCGGTGTTATATTAAGCAAGTCAAGAGCATATCCTGCTGCAAGTGCAATAAATGCAGCAATGACCATAATACGTATTTTTTCCGATGGTGTTTTCTCGCTCATAAGCAGTTTACCGCACATTGCACCCCATATGGTATGGGCTGAAGTGGAAACGAAATTAAGAGTTGCCCATTCACTTGCTTTCTCCACACCTTCAATCTTATTGTTAAACCAGGCTCCAAGATTCTCGTAATTTACCCAGGGGTGATTGAACCCTTCCACGGGAAAGAACCGGTAAGCACAATCGATAAGAATGAGGGTAATGACTGTGAAGGATATCTGAAATTTGTAACTCTTGTTTAAAAGCAGAAATGCTACAAGGTATGTTACTGACAGTTGTGCCAGTACATTCTGAAATCTGAAAACAAGTTTTCCTGCTGCCGTAAAATAAAGAGCCCACCCAAGAAAGAGCAGAAGCAGAGCCCTTTTGATAGCATGTATGGTAATCTGTTTGTAGCTTTCTCCTTTCTTCAGCCGGTTTGCAACAGAGAAAGGTATTGCCACACCGACAATAAACATGAAAAAAGGCTGGATAAGATCCCAGAAATGGAGTCCGTGCCATTCGTGATGATGAAACTGGTTTCCGATGAATTGAATAACAGGATTATCCAGTTTTACAAGATGTGCATAAAGGCGGGTTGACTCGCCTGCCAGAAGAAACATTGTTAGTCCCCTGAAGAAATCTATTGAGGCAACTCTGCCGGGAAGGGGAGAAGTAACACTTTTCTGTTCTGTGCTCACTTTATTAGTTTTTTTGGTTAATGCAAAGAGCTAAAAATTTCAATCTCTCAAATTAAAAATTTTTCCTGAATTGATTATTACTTCAGAAAAATAATTTTTTACAGTGATTTGGTTTATTAAATGAATTTTTCTCTTTTCTGAAGGTTGTATAGACCGGCCAGCAGGCACAGGATAATTCCAGTTGTGAGGATAATTCTGTTTTTTACTGTTATAAGATTCCATGCAGTTTCGTTCATGTCACGGGGTAGATCGTAAGGATTAAGGAAAATATTCCACTGGCTTCTCGAAAGATTGTCGGAGAGTATCAAAAAGAAGATACCTAAAACAATCATTATTACTGCAGTGGCATTACCGTTCCGTACTACTGTCGACATCATAAAAGCCAGTGTTCCGATGAACATTACCGGAAGCATTACCTGGGAGGTCATTTCAAGTATCCTGAATTTTATTATTAATAATGATGAAATGGACGTATAACCAAGTATTACTAAAAAAGTTATTATAAATATCATTAAAAGCCTTATCAGCCATACTTTGTAACGGTAATCGGGTATTCCGAAAAGAATTTCAATTGTTCTGGCGTCCTGGTCGTTTTGAATACCGAAAACTGAAGGATAAAAGACCAGCAGTATACCCGTAAATATAAAAGTACCGTAGAGATCCTGAACTTTATAAATGTTATTTGATAGTATATATATCAGTGATAGTCCTAAGTAGAATCCAACTGAGCCAATCAGAAACCAGAAGAATCTGTTTGCGAAAATGATTTTCAGATTATAAACTGTCATTTTCTGAATCACGTTAAAATATTTATAAAGAATTTTTCTTTTCATTGCATTAGTCTGTTTATCTCCGGTAATATGTTTTCTCCGTTGTTTTTCCTTCTGAGTAGCCACAGGTAAGCATCTTCAAGGTTGGGCGTGACTTTAATGGCTGTTTCCCAGGGTTTTTCTTCAGATATGCATCTCAGTTTAACCATATTGCCTTCCGACATATGGTGCACGACCAGATGATCTTTTATGAACTCTTTGAATTCTGATGCGTGCATAGTAATTTGCCAAACATGTCCCTCTGCACTTACCGCCATATCAATAGGTCTTCCTAGATATTTGAGGTTACCTCTATCGAGTACAGCAACCTGAGTGCATGAACTTGAGATATCTTCGATTATATGGGTGGAAAATATAACTACTCTCTCCCTGCTGAGTTCAACAAGGAGGTTTCGGAACCTTATTCTTTCTCTCGGATCGAGGCCTGCAGTTGGCTCATCAACCACAAGGATCCTCGGAAGGTGGAGCAAAATCTGAGCTATTCCTATTCTCTGCTTCATGCCTCCCGAGTACGAACTGATTTTTTCAAATCTTCTGTCGGCCATATGAACGGCATTAAGGGCATAAGTGACACGCTCTTCCCTTACCTCAGGGTCGGTTATGTTTTTGAGGATTGCCATATAATGAAGATACTCGTGGGCGGTCATATTCTCATAGGTTCCAAACTCCTGAGGCAGGTAGCCTATCAAACCCTGAAGTTCCTCTCTTTTCTTCTGGGTGTCAATTCCGTTAATCCATACCTTGCCGTAGCTTTGTTCAAGGATACCGCAAATAATGCGCATAAGGGTTGTCTTGCCTGCCCCGTTAGGCCCAAGCAATCCGAACATTCCACTTCCGATGGTCATGCTTACACAGTTGAGAGCCTTGAAGGGCTTTTTCCTTTTCCCGATAAGAGGCACCATTAAAACTATTTTATAAAATGTTTTTCTGAGTTCCCTGAACCGACCCTGCAGTCTGTAAATGTCTATGTTTTCGCGCGTAAGCTTCTCTCCTGTTATATAAACAAGAATGGAAGCATACCATACAAAACCAAGAATAAGCACTGTTGCAATGTTTTTCCACTTAGTCTGAAAGAAAACCAGATTAAACAGTGGTATGAACCACATAACAATAAATTCGATTATTCGGGAAATATTTTTTACAGGAAGTTTTTGATTCTTACTTGCCAGGTTGGTTAAAAATTGGCGGAATGAGGACCAGATTCCAAATAGTGCCAGCCAGGTGACAATACTGAAAAAGAATACCCAGAATCCCTTTGAGAGGTAAAAATACGTGAAATAGATCAAAAAGCCGAATAGTGGGAGCTGCCATGTCATATTTTCCATATCTTTCAGGGAGCGTATCTCTTTATCGAGTCCGAGTCTGCGTCTGATTCTTGCTCCTGCTTTCCATTCCCTTAACCATCGACTCTCCCTGTCGTATATTTTAACAAGGCTCTGAATGTGGATGTTGATTGGTTCGTTCTGAGGAATGACACTTTCTTTTGCTTTGCGCAGGCTGTTGATAATGAACCATGTGGCAGCAGGAACAATTATGACAGATAGAATTATTGTAATAAGCTGCCAGATGAAGGTGTTGACAAATGTGAACACCAGATAGAGGAGGGCAGCAAGGGCGCAGAGCTGAATAATTTTGATTCTGGTGCTGAGAGACTTGATCCAATCGATTGCATTTTCGAGGCCCGAGTAAAATGTGGGAATAAAAACAAGTGTCAGCAGTGTAGAGAGTGACAATCCACCTATTACTGTAATTGCGAATGAAGCGCCGATTACTGATACATATTCGGCCTGTCCCATCGCAAGAGGCAGAAGTGCCAGAATAGTGGTAAGGGCTGTAATCATAATAGGCCTTATTCGTGCCACTCCTGCCATCATCAGTGCTCTTGACCTGCGGTAACCACGATTACGCAGAGTTTTTGTGTAATCGATAAGTATTATCCCGTTGTTTACCACTATCCCCAGCAGGATAAGAAAACCGGTAAGTGTATTGGCATTGAGCAGGGAGTTACCTGTGAGAATTAATGCTAAGAGGCTTCCGAGGGCAGCGAGAGGAATGCTGAAAAGCAACACTACCGGAACAGTAAGCGATTCAAAAACTGCTGCAAGAATCATGTAAATCAGTATAAAGGCTATGCCAATTAGCTTGTAGAACTCTTTCAGTTCGTTCTCTTCATGTACTACTTCTACAGCGATTCCGGATGGTATGTTGAGGTCAGCCACAATTGCCTCCACTTCTGCCCTGGCCGATTCGAGAAGATCTTTTGAGTTTCTTATTTCTTGTGTGAAATTATATGTGACCGTGACCCTTTTTTCCTGATTTTCCCGGTGTATATTGCCCGTTCCTGCAGAAAAGACGATTCTTGCCAGTTCCTGTAACTCCATCACAGAGCCGGTGGTGTTTGTTACTTCAAGGTGTTTAAGGTCTTCGAGGGTTTTTTCTGAATTTTGGTTTTCCTGTGCTGCTTCATCGTCATATTTCAGTATTATGTCGTAAATTTCTGTTCCCTGACGGAATCTTGCACCTGATGAATATTCTCTGCCGAAGGTGCTCAATGCTGTTGCAAGGTTGGCGAGGGTAAAATTGTTTCTGTTTATATAGTCCATGTCGAAATGAAGCTGGACTTCAGGTCGGTTATCCTGTACATTGACACTTGAGCTGCTGATTGTTGAGAGGTCGTCGAGATATGATTTGATGTCATCGGCAAGAATCTTCATCTGGTCGAAGTTCTGGCCCTTAATTATTATACTTTCTCTCTGAGTGCCTATACCGAGCAGGTTAAGGAAGCCGGCACCAGGATTTGTTCCTCCGCCTGCGCCACCCGAACTGTAACCTCCTCCGGCGGATATCTCATCCATTGTAATTTCAGCCTGAGTAAGGTTTTTAACCCTTTCACTTATATCGTTTTTGATTTCAGGCAGACTTCTTTTTGTCTTTTTCTTCCAGTCGTCAGGTAGAGTTACCGTTACCGTGGCCTGCTCTTCTTCAATGCGACTTATTACATCTCCTTTTTCAGGTAATGTGGCAAGACGCGATTCTATCTCCGCAACAACTGCATCGGTTTTCTCTAAAGTGGAGCCCGAGGGCATCCTCACCGAAAGCCTGAAATTTGGAGTATCCACTTCCCGGGTTGAGCTTATACTTAATGTGAGGCTTGTCAGAAGGGCTGCAAAAAAAACCACAAGAGTGCCTATTATTGTAGCGGCTGGTTTTCTCATACAGGCTTTGAGTATCAGATGATAAGCCTGAACCAGCCGGTTGTGTATTGAAAGGTTTTTGAAAATTTCCGACCTGCTTCCTTTAACATTAAGGAGGTAATATGTAGCCATCGGAATTAGCATAAGAGCTGCAAGCAGCGAAACTGATAGCGTTGAAATTATCGAAACACCTATATTCTTTCCTATTATTTTTATCAGGTAATTTCCGGAAAATACAAAAGGTGTAAAAACTATAATTGTAGTTAATGTTGCGGCTATAATTGCTTTCCTGACTTCTCTGGTACCGGTCTTCACAGCTTGTTCAGGAATAAAACCCTGGCCCGACAGCCTGTATATATTTTCAAGTACAACAACCGAATTGTCCACCAGCATACCAACTGCAAGAGCCATTCCCACAAGTGTAAGGCTATTTATTGATATTCCTGCTCCATAGAAGAAATTAAAAGCTGTATATACTGATACAGGAATAGATACACCTATTATCATAACAAGCCTGAGGTTTCGCAGGAAAAACCATAAAACCACAATAGCAAGAATGCCTCCCGTGATAGCCAGGCTAATTATCTGATTGATATTTCTTTCAAGTACTTCTGTCGTGTTGTTTTGTATAACTATTTCAACACCGAGCGGCTTAAGTTTCTGATTGAGACTGTTTACAAGTGCGGCTGCTTTGTGAGAGAGATCTATCGTGTTTGCCTGATTGTCATTTACCAGAGTAATTGTGACAGCATCCATTCCATTTATCCTGCTGTAAGAGGTTTCTTCCTTTACACCAAAAAATATTTCGGCTATGTCTTTTAGCAGGACAGGACCTTCCTTGTTTATTATGATATTTCCGATTTCAGAGACGTCAGTATACTCGGATGTGATATTGACAAAGTACCTGTTGGTACCATCAACAACTCTTCCCACATAAGTTTTGTCTCGCGAATAACTGTTCAGCAGGTTTCTTACCTGGTTCATTGTTACGCCATATGCCTTGCAGGCTTTTTCATTTAGCCTTATTTCGATGGAATTTTCCCTGCCTCCGAATACTTCCACACCGGCAATTCCATCAAGATTCTCAAATTCTGGCTTTATTTCACGGTCGGCAATATTTCTTATACGGTCAATTCCACCCTCGCCTCTTACCTGAAGGTCCATGAATTGACCTGTAATCTGTTCGAGGTCTATTTTGATGACATTTATAATAAATTCTTCGGGAATGGAATTTCTAACTATGTCAATTTTCTCCTGCAGTTTCAGGTTTGAATATTTCAGATTTGCTTTCTGGTTGAAATAGATGATAACTGTACCATAACGTGAAGTGACATTTGATTCAATTTTTTCGACTCCTTCAATAGTTCCAATCGCACCCTCTACCGGGATGACTGCCTGTTGTTCGATGTAAGCAGGATCCATTTCCAGAGGAGTGGTTACCTGTACAATCAGAAGGGGTAGTTCTGCATTTGGAAATAGTTCTACCGGGAGCTGTTTGTATGAAACATAGCCCATCATCGTGAGCCCCAGAAAGAGCATACTTACAAGTACCTTCCTTTTAATGATGAAATCCATTTTTTATCATTATAATTCAGACAGTTTCGATTGTTTTCCTGATTGTTTTACCTGTTATGTATTCTCCTGCTGCATCGGTCACCCAGTAAGCACATGGTATAACTGCTAGAGTAAGTAATGTTGAGGTGAAGAGTCCTCCAATCACCGCAAGGGCCATAGGTGAACGCAATGAGGCACTCTCTCCAATCCCCAGTGTCAGGGGTAATAAAGCAAGAATTGTAGTCAGGCTTGTCATTATTATTGGTCTTATCCTTTGTGTCCCTGCGGTAATAATAGCCTCTCTCCTTGTCATTCCTTCAGCTCTTAATTGGTTTATCCTGTCGACAAGGATAATTGCATTGTTTACGGCGATGCCGGCAAGCATTATTATTCCGATGTAAGCCATCATGTTAAGTGACTTTCCCAGAAGCAGGAACGTTAGTATTGAGCCTACCCCTGCAAGAGGGATTGTAAGCATTATAATAAAAGGTTGTATCAGCGACTCAAACTGTGCGGCAAGGACCATAAAAACGAGCACGAGAGAAAGTATCAGTGCAAATGTGAGATTTGACATTGATTCTTTACGTTTGAGTTCTTCTCCCGTAAACTCCATTTTGTAGTCGGGGGGCAGGGTAATTTTCCGGAGAGCTTCTCCTGCTGTCTTTATTAACTGGTCGAAAGGTATATCCTTGTTTACCATAGCGTAGATGTAGCCGGTGCGTGACTGGTTTCTACGGATTATCTCTTTTGGGGTAGTTACTATTTTTATATTTGCCAGCTCGCTGAGTGGAACTTTTACGCTCCCGGCAGTAATCATAAGGTCCTTCAACTGGTTCAAGGTAATATCTTCTAATTTAATTGTGATATCTTTCAGTTCACCGTCTTTTTCGAAACTGCCTGCTGATGCTCCTGTAAGGTAACTTCTAACCTGGTTTACAATATTTTCTGCCGAAACATTATAATAACTTGTTCTGAAGCGGTCGATTGAAATTTCCACCTGCGGAGAACCTTCATCCAGCGAAGTGGTAATATTGTACAGGCCTTTAACTTCGGAAAGGATCTCTTTTGCCTGGTTCATAATTTTTTCGATTTCCTCATAGTCTGTTCCTGAGATCTCCAGAGCAAATGGTGGACCGGTTGTACCCAGAGTTGACTGAAGGGCGGTTTCTTCGCGTGAAAATGTAACCTCCATTTCAGGTATATTTTTCAGAAAACTTTCAACAAGTGCCATTGATTCATCCGATTGTGAAACATATTCATTTTTAAGAATGACTTTCAGATTAGAAACATTTTCGCCTTCATCAGCACCCGATTCGGTATAGTAAGAAGTGCCTGTTGCTCCGGCCTGGGTATAAATGACTTCTATTCTGTCTCCCAGAATATCTCTTATTAATTTTTCGATTCTTTCAGTTGTTGATGCTGTTCTCTCCAGACTGGTCCCCTCAGGTAGCTTTATTTCGATGTTGAACTGATTTGATTCCGCTCCGGGCATAAATTCACTACCAAGTTTTGGGATAAGCAGGGCAGTTAATCCCATAATTATGAAAGCAGAAATTAAAACAATACCTCTTTTTTCTACAATTTTTTCGAGAATTTTACTGTACCATCCGAATTTTACAGGGGCTGAAATAGCTCTGGCACTCTTTTCTTTAAAAATTGTTGATACCAGCATGGGGATAACCAGAAGAGCAACAAACAGGGATGAAAGCAGGGCAAATGCAACTGTAAGGGCCTGATCTTTGAAAAGTTCACCTGATGCACCATGTATGTAAACGATAGGAAGAAAAACTACTATCGTTGTGATGGTTGATGCAGTGATAGCACCGCCTACCTGTCCGGTACCAGTTATTATAGCATCAATGAATGGCATTCCTTCTTCCCGGTTTCTGCTAATATTTTCGAGTACAACAATGGCACTGTCAACGAGCATGCCGGCACCAAGGGCAAGACCTCCAAGAGTCATTACATTGATGGTGAGATGATTGAAATACATCAGATTGAAGGTTGCAATAATAGATATGGGTATGGCAAGGCTTATCACCAGTGTTGCCCCGATCCGGCGAAGGAAGATGTATATCACGAAAACAGCCAGCACAATGCCGATCAGAGCGGTATTCTGGACCTCAGTTATTGCACTGCGTATATATTTCCCCTGATCCTGAATAAAAATGAATTCATACCCAGGAAGAGCCCTGGAAAGATTTGCAAATTCCTCTTTTAGTTTTTTTACTGCTTCAACTGTATTAAACTTGGGCTCTTTGTAAATGGATAGTCCTATGCATCGTTCTCCATTGATTGTGACAATATTATCAGGTTCCTTGTTTCCGAAATAAATTTTTGCTACATCTTTCAGGTATATTGGCACTCTTGATGAAGACGACGCAGATGCTGCAACTCCGGCAGAAGTTGTTGAAGTTGCCTGTTTGAAACCAACTATTATGTTTTCAAGGTCTGTGAGGTCTCTAAGAACACTTACACCCTTAACCACATACCTTGTCCCCATTTCTACTATTGAGCCGCCAGATACATTTCTGTTGTAGTTACTTATCTGGGCGGCTATTGCATCAGATGTTATACCATAAGATTCGAGAATATGCTTTTTTGTTTCAATGATCACTTCACTTTGCTCGATGCCAGCAAGCTTTACATCTGCCACTCCGTCTATTCTTACCAGCTCATTTCTTATGTAGTTTTCTGCTACTTTTCTGAGTTCATCTAAATTGTTCAAACATTCATTTTTCAGGGCAACTACCATGACTGGGGCAGCATTTGGATCGTACTGCGACATTGTAAAGTCTTCAATATCTGAATTCTGGGCAAAAGAATTCAGCTCTTTCTGCAGGTCTAGAAAAGCTTCATCCATATCTTTTTTCCAGTCGTATTCTACCGTAACCACAGCTTTTCCCACTTTTGATGAGGAAGAGACCTGAATTACTCCGTTCTGCCGCATGGCAATCGATTCGATCTGATCGACGTAATTTTTCTCTATCTCTTCTGGTGGCTTTTCCCCGGCTTTGATTTCGATGTAAATTTTGGGATTATTAAGGTCGGGAAAGAGGTCGGTGCCCAGCTTGCCGAAAGAAATAAAGCCAAGGAGCATAACTCCCAGCACAAACATCAGAACGGTGACAGTGTATCTGACTGCGAAACGGGCTATTCTGTTCATATTTTCTATTTAACTATTTTCACTCTGGATCTGTTACTCAGTGTTTCGAAGCCACTGGTTACTAATCTTTCGTTCTTCGACAGGCCTCTCACAACTTCTGCTTCTGAAAGATTTTCCAGCCCTGTCTCAATAATTCTTTCAATGGCCAGTCCCCGATCGACGACAAATACTGTTTTCCCTCGTTGCCGCGATAGAATTATGCTTTTGGGGATGACAATCACAGAATCTTTCCTGTTAATAATTATATCGGCCTTTACAAACATTCCGGGCCGGAGAAGTAAATCAGGATTATTGACTGTGATAACTCCCTGAAAAGTTCTGGTATCAGAATTTATTGCGGGGGATAATTGTGTTACTTTCCCATAAAGTGTATCTTCAGGAATAGTGTAATTGGTGAGTTTTACAGGTTGTTCAGGTTTAATTACACCAATGTATTTTTCAGGTAGCTGGACATTCATATACATAGTCTGATAATCCATGATTTTAACAATTGTTGATCCAGCTTCAACCTGAGTCCCGGGTGTGTAATAAGGGAGTTCCACGATTATACCGTCAATAGGGGAGACAACCCTGGTTTTTTCAAGTTGCAGCCTCGCATTTTCGACTGCTGTCTTTGCATTTTCATAGTTTATACCCGCTGTTTTAAGGTCTTTTAAAGTCACACCTCCTTTTTCGTATAGGGATTCCTGCTTTCTGAGTTCGCTTTCAGCAAGTTCGAGATTCAGCTCATTCGTTTCGAGTTTTATTGACAGGATAAATTCTTTATCCTCCAGCCTGGCAATAAGCGAACCTGCTTTAACTCTGTCGCCAAGCTGCCATGGCCGGCCAGTTTGCGGGTTTTTTTCGAGGTAATAAGAGGCAGAAATTTTTGCCTTCAGAGTCACCTCTCCGTGCGGATAGACTATTCCAGTAGTACTGACATATTCTTCTATTGATTTAAGCCTTATATCTTCAACCGTAACAGGAATTTCAATGTCAGCTGTAAGATTTGGCTCCTGATTTCTACAACCTGCTAGAGAGAGGATTGCAAAAGCAATTACAATTAAAAAAATTGACCTTTTCATATTAATATTAATAAAATTTTACTGGTTAAGTTTTAAGACCGGCGAAACCGGTTCTTTCTTTTCAAAATCGTATAATGTCTGTATTTTAAGATTGAGTAATTCAAGTTTATAGGAAATAAGGGCATTAGTATAAGCTAACTGCCGTTCTGACAACTGGTTCTGGTAAATATTGAGATCCATACCGGTCAGATCGCCGTTTTTGTATCTTTCGAGGTTCAGTTCATAGGTAAGCTGCGCATTTGTTACTGATTTCCGGGCTATCTCAATCTGGTTCTGGAGGTTAATCAGATTCCTGTATATTTTCCTTATGCCGAGAATAATATTATTTTGTTCATTTTCGAGAGATATTTTTGCACTTTCAATTGAAGCTTCGGTAGCTTTAATCCTTGATTTCTTTTCTCCCCAGTCCCAGAGAGGAATTGTAAGAGATAATGCAACTGATTCATTATCAGTAGGATTTGCATAGACGTCACTAAATTTTTCGTTATCACCAAATAGCCCTACTGAAAGGCTCAGATTCCCTTTGAATTCATTAAGTGCTTTTGTCTGAATAAGTTCGAACTGTGAGTTTTCAATAGATATTTCTCTCTGACGAAGTTCCATTCTGTTTTTAAGTCCGTGATCAATAGCGAATGCAATGTCGACAGGTATCGTATCAACTGATATATCCGGCAATACAACGAAATCGTCATACAGGTCCATACCGATAAGAATTTTAAAATCGTCTTTTGCATTTTCGAGAGAGACCTGTTTGTTTTCAAAATCCGATTTTGTTGTTGCAAGGTTAAGTTCTGCCTGATATAGTTCGTCCTGGGCTGAGAGGCCTGCCTCCACCTTGTTTTTAGAGATCTCATAGCTCAGTTTCATGTTTTCATATGCTTGTTTTGCAATTTCCAGACTTTGCTGCTGCTGGTACACGTAATAATATGCCTGGGCAACCTGCCTCTCAAGTGAAAGGAGCTGCAGGGCATAGTTGAGCTGAGCGTTTTCAAGGGCAAGCTGTAATTGTTTAAGTTGAAGCTTTGTCCGGTTATATGTAAAAAGAGGTTGATCGAGATTAATTGAAAGGTTGTTGCTGAATCCTTTAGTAGTGACATTGGTAAATTCGCTGTATGAGTCTTTATAGCCAAACCTGTTTACCAGTGAAACTCTTGCATCAGTAAACAAAATGGGCTGTGATACAGTAAATACACTGTAGCTTTCAGTGGATCTTCTGGTATTCCATTTGGATATCAGATCGTTGAATTCTCTGCTCTGTGTGTATCCTATAGGATTGATTGTGAGTGAGAAACTCGATTTGAGTGCCGCATTCTGTGCATTAAGGTTTTCTTGGCTTCTTATAAGACTGAGTTTTGTCTGTTTTAATGAAGGGCTGTTAGCTTCTGCAATTTTCATGGCATCCTGCAAGGTAAGTCCCTTCTGGGCATGGCAGGGAAGTTCAAGAGCCGATGCCATACAGAAAAATAAAAGCAATAGTTTTATATTTAACGGTCTTGTTTTCATATGAGACTATATTTTTAAAGTTTTTTCAACTCATTATCTGGTTTAGTTGTTAGTATTTCACGGCATTCAGCGCCGTACTATTCTTTCAGCACCCATTTTACTGCATCTGCAATTACAACTCTGCCTTCTGATTGGTTTGTCATCTCCACTTTAACGGTATCGGGTGAGAGGTAGAAAGTGCCAAGTTTGTTCCATCCCGGATCGGCTGTTTCATAATCAATGGTTATTTCATCCATACCGTCGTCGT
The DNA here is from genome assembly GCA_049654745.1 of Bacteroidales bacterium. GTDB lineage: Bacteria > Bacteroidota > Bacteroidia > Bacteroidales > VadinHA17 > LD21. The sequence goes on along the minus strand of JBASIK010000247.1, from coordinate 16,517 downwards.
GGTAGACTTTGAAATGGAAGTCTTTGTACGGGTTTTGCCGGGTGGGTTCTCCACTCTGGCCACCAGGGGGTGGTGGTGTGCCCGGAGGCCCTCCGGCTGGTGGACGACCTGTTTGAGCACCTGCCTGCCCTGGCCTTCCAGCTACTCTCATAATAATCTGAGCTCCAGCCTTGCCAATATATGCATATACATCATAATAGCCCGGTTCTTTTATTATGCCCTTCCATGTCACATATCTGTCGCCTGTGCCTGCTCTTGTGTAAACAGCCGAACGCACGAATTGGCCGTAAAAGATGTTCTGAACTACAGGCTGCCAGTATTCCGGTGCAACAAAAAGATTCATTGATTGATATGTCTCAGCGACTTCCTTATTGCCACTCAATATTTTTCTGAGAGGGTTCATCTTAGATGTTACACTCCTGTAAAATCCAGGGTCTTCATTGTCTACTACAACTTCTCCCTGTTGTGTAAAAGATGGTATTTCCTGAACAATTTCCTCTCCTTCAAAAGGCTTTTGTTTTGCTGTTTCTTTTTTCACTTCCTGAATAGTAAACACCAGTTCCCCAGGGATATTTTTCGAAAACAGGGTATTAATCTGCATGGCTCTGGGTTGGCTTTCAAGAATCACTCCAATTTTTTTCGTTTCGTGAGGCGAGAGATAGACAATTTTTGAAATGTCGGAACTTGCAAGGCCTCTTCCCTGCATTGCTATTTGCATCATTCTACCGCCTCCTGCAGCACCTCCTCGTCCTCCCTGAAAAGTTACAGCCATAATTGCCTGTCCTCCGCCTCTGCCTCCGAAACCGCCACCTGTGCGGAACGAAACATTGAAAAGCCCACCTGCAGATTCAGTATTGGATGCTGTAAAAACAACCTGAAACCTTGTCCGCTGGTCAACCACAATAGTAGTTACATCGGGTTCTGTAAAAATAAATCCAGGCTGCTCTTTGCCGTTAAACCATTCTTCGAGATATGGATAAAATTCAAATCCGAATCTCTCCTTTAAATCATTATTGAATTTCAGAATATTTACCCTTTTGTAGCTGTTATCCAATATATAATTTTTAAACCATTCGTTAAACTCGTTTATGCCTGCCTTATATCTCAGATAATTAAACAGACAGTCTCCTTTTAGAGTAAGCACGGCACGCATGGTATCACTGCCGGGATTTCGGGCCAGAAGCTCATTGAAACTTGTGTTTTTGAGAATAAGATTAGCCCTATCATTATCTGAAAGATTACCGGCCATCATTCCTGGTCCTCCTGCAGGAGCAGGCTCATTTAGCTTCTGGAGATGCGATTCAAAAACAGCATTAATAACTGGATATTCATCTGAGTAGAAATTGTTTCTGAAAAAGTAAAAGCTTGGTCCTAACAAATACCTTGTTGGTTCGTTAACAAGTACGCCATTTACCATTCTGAAATTACGCCCGCTTATAAAAGTGTTTCTGATGAAGTTGTTAAAGATTCTGACTTTTAGCTCTTTATCGGTTATTACCTGATTATTGCGTGCCATCTGCTTTTTCTGTCTTGCAAACCTTTTTGCAAAACCTGCCTGCTGAAGGGTCGAAAGCTTTTCAGGGATAATAACCATTGAGGGTTGAATTTCGGCTCTAGTTTGTGTATTGCTTTTCGGATACGAGTAAAACTGAACAGGAGCCTCCATCATGCTGAAACAGGAAAAAGGATAAGCCATCCCGAATCCTGATTCGAGATCTTTCATAAAACCTGAGATAAGATTTGGAAGGGTGTCTTTAAGCTCTTCAAAATCTTTTTTGTAATAGTCGGTGCCCGGATAATGCCATGAGATGAATTTTACGGAATCGACAGTTATACTGTCGGCAACATAGTTTCCCATTGCAACGGTAAGTCCTGTAAGAGGAAACGGACATGAGTATTTTGTCCATCCACCTTCTTCCTCGGGTACTCCCTGTGAAACTACCTTAAGATTTTTATCTGATTTTGCCTTCAGAATGAATTTTGTGAAATCGATTTTAATCCTTGCCGGGTTTGAAGGGTAATAGTTCAAACCTGATACAGGATACCAGTGTGATTCAGGAGTAAAGAGCAAATAGTTATTTTTCAGAAAAGCTTGCCTTTTATTAACATTTACCATGGCAATTCTGTACCTGTTGTTTTTCGGATCATCACTGAAATTAGGATAACAAAACGCTTCAGTAATTTTGCCCGAATAAAAAATCTTTACACTATCATATCCTCCCGGCTCAAGTCTCTTTGCAGGAGAAATTTCAATTATATGTCCGTCAGTTTTAAACTGAAGATCGCTGTTTCCTGAAATTACTTTTTCAACTGATAGGCCTGGATTAAGTGAAAAAATATATGATTCAAGAGGGATATCATTATCATTTACAATTCTTAGGAGGGATACAGCCTCAATTGTCTTACCCTTATGTGCCAGTTCGATATCTGCTGAAGTTGTTGAGGGGAATTTGCTTTTTTCGTATTTGCGGTTGATTTCAATTACGTTTCTTTTAAGATTTTCTCTTTCCAGATGATTGTTTAATGTGTTATAAAATGTTATGCCTGAACCTATTATACAAAGTACAAGTATAGTTCGGGCTAAATTAGTATGGAGCCTTGACTGTGGTAGTCTTTTGAAAAGAATCACCGAAGCCATTATCATTGATACTCCTGCAAAGAAGTAGCCCAGACGCTGGTTAATTATCGAAGATATATTGTCGAATCCGATTATTCCCGACTTGTAAAGTGGCATACCAAAAACCATGTAATCGTATAAAGATCCTGCCCTGTACCACAGATAGAACATATTAAGTGCTGCATATCCGAGCAGGAGGAAAAATGTAATTGCCTGATTCCCGATTATAAGCATTAATATATAGGCAAGGCCCAGACTGTAAATAAGGGTAGGAATTGAGATAAACATTAGGTATTCAACATATGAAAGTATGTCTACTTTCATGGTTTTGGAAATAATATTTATAATCAGTCCTATTAATAAAACAACAACATTAAGTGAAAGGAAAAGGCGCAATATGCCTAAAGTTTTTCCGGTTACATATTCGAAGTTGGAGACAGATCTGGTATATAAAACCTCGACAGTATCAAGTTTTTTATCCCTTTTCAGAAAATCGGATGCAAGAAATATTACAACGACTGCCTGACCGATGTTTAGCAGGTACAGATTGATCAGGGGCAAGGCAGAAGGAATTGAAACCATTTCCCATGATTCAGCTCCAACCGGAGAAAAGAGGCCTATGTTCAACATTGTAAAAATGAATAGCGCCCCTATGGCAAAGAGTCTGAAGAACCAGGTTCTTCTCAGGGTCTTTGCCTCGTAATGTGCAACAGTGAGAATATTATGGAGAAACGTCATTTTTTTTGAATTATACGTTTAAATCGGCATGAATTTTATGTTCCATATAATAAACGTATGCATGTTCAATATTGGGTTCAATTTCAACTGCATTCCTATCGGGAGGGAGATCGGAAACAATCTGTACTTCCCATCCGTATTCAACTGGTATTGTGGAGATGATGTCATATTCTTCCTTGGCCTTCTCATACTCATAGGGTGTGAGATTCATTTTGAAAACATGGCCTTTTGCTTCATTTACCAGGTTTTCGGGACGTCCATAAAAGACTACCTCCCCCTTGTTGAGCAAAGCCATATTCTGGCATGTTGACGAGATATCGCCCACAATATGTGTCGAAAGAATAATAATTACATCCTGTTTCTGACTGAGTGTTGAAAGTATGTTTCTGAATCTTATTCTTTCATCAGGATCAAGGCCTGTTGTTGGCTCATCCACGATAATAAGTTTCGGATTTCCTATCAGTGCCTGTGCAATACCTAGACGTCTTTTCATTCCTCCCGACAGCTTGTTGGCATTCCTGTCGCGTACCTCTAGTAAGCCCACCTGATCAAGCATACGGTCGACTTCTTTTAATCTTTCTTTACTGTTTTTCATTCCTGCAAGCGCAGCTGAATAGTCGAGAAACTCCCATGTTTTCAAAGAAGTAAAGAATCTGAAATCCTGAGGAAGATAACCAAGAATTTTCCTTACTTCCTTTCTGTGCTTCTGAATGTCTTTTCCATCGAGCAGAACAATACCTGATGTAGGTTTTACAAGAGTAACAAGAATTCTCATCAGAGTTGATTTACCTGCACCGTTTGGACCCAGCAGTCCGAACATGCCAGATTCAATCACCAGATCTATATTTTTCAATGCGTGAGTTCCGTTCGGATAGATTTTATTCAAATCACGGATTTCTATCTTCATAAAATTCTTTGATCTTGATGAAAGTTAATCATTTTACTCTTTAGACTATTAAAAGACATGATTTATTTCAGATTGTTACAAATTTGATAAGTGTTTTTAAACGGTTTTCTATATTTCATATCGATCAATTTTACAGATGGTAGTGTATTGAAGTTATTTCTATTTTTGTGCTGTGAACTTTTCCCACGTGGATTACAGTACAAATAAAAGGAAAATAATAAATGATCCGGTTTATGGTTTTATCAATATTCCCGGGGATTTCATCTTTGATCTTATCCAGCATCCCTGGATACAGCGATTAAGAAACATCAAGCAACTGGGTCTTACAAATTATGTATATCCCGGTGCAACTCACACCAGGTTTCAGCATTGCCTGGGTGCCCTGCATTTAATGGACACAGCACTCCACACACTGAAAGGTAAAGGCGTTTTCATCAGCCCTGAAGAAGAAGAGGCAGCGCTTGTTGCTATCCTTCTCCACGATGCCGGCCATGGTCCCTTCTCACACGCCCTTGAAAAATCAATAATTAACGGCATAACTCATGAGGACCTTTCATTGCTTCTGATGAAAATGCTTAATGAAGAATTCAGAGACAGGATTTCGCTAGCGATTGATATATTCACTGGAAAATACAGAAGAAAGTTCTTTCATGAACTTATTACGGGACAGACCGACATGGATCGTCTCGATTACCTGAGGAGAGACAGTTTTTATACAGGAGTGATAGAAGGCTCGGTGGGTTCCGACAGGATAATCAGGATGCTGAATGTGGCTGATGACCAGCTGGCAATTGAAGAAAAAGGGATTTATTCTCTTGAGAAACTGTTAATTGCCCGCAGGTTGATGTACTGGCAGGTATATATGCACAAAACTGTACTTTCTTCTGAGAGTCTTCTGGTAAATATGCTTAGAAGGGCAAAAGAGATTGCCTGCAGAGGTGAACAGCTCTACGCAACTCCATCGCTGAGTTTTTTCCTTTATAATGAAATCGGTAAGGATGATATCAGCGGAAAAGGTACTTTCCCACCGGCGGTTGTCGCTTTTCATTTTACAAGACTGGACGACAGCGACATATTTGTTTCGGCAAGATACTGGAATGACCATTCCGACAGAGTACTTTCAGATCTTTCATCGAGGCTTATACGCAGAAATCTTTTTGCAGTAGAACTGCAGAATGAACCATTCCCTCCGGAAAGGATAGAAAGTTTACAGAAGAAAGCTGTAAAGATGCTTGATATAGAACCGGAAATGGTTAATTACTATGTATTTTCAGGGAAAGTCTCAAATCTTGCCTATGCCCCCGACAGTAGTTCCAGAGTGAAAATTCTGCTGAAATCGGGATTAACAGCAAAAATCGAAGAAGTTTCTGATATCTTTGACCAGAGTTTTCTGTCAGAAAGAATAGTTAAATATTTTCTTTGTTATCCTAAAGAATGCAGATAATTTAAAATGAATGAATTATGGAATTTACAGCAACTGTAATAGCCCAGTTTCTCAAAGGTGAAATAATCGGGAATCCTGATGTAAAGGTTAGTACTGTTGCCAGAATTGAGGAGGGTCATGAAGGGGCCCTGTCGTTTCTGGCAAACCCTAAATATGAACCTTATCTTTACACAACAAAGTCATCAGTAGTGCTTGTCAACAGGGATTTTGTACCTACTGCCCCTGTTCAGGTAACACTCATAAAAGTTGACAACGCTTATGAGGCTTTTGCATCACTGCTGACAATGGTAACACAATCTAAACCTGCCAGAAAAGGCATACACCCAACTGCTGTAGTTGAACCAGATGCAAAACTGGGAGAAAATGTGTACGTGGGTGCCTATGCCTATATTGGTAATGGGTGTGAAGTTGGGGATGGCAGTCAAATTTTTCCGCATGTGTATATCGGTGATAAAACAAAAGTAGGTAAGGAATGCATAATCTATCCCGGTGTTAAAATATACCATGAGTGTGTGATAGGTAATTCATGTATCATACATGCCGGAACTGTTATCGGAAGTGACGGTTTTGGGTTTGCTCCCGGGGCAGACAATCAGTACAAGAAGATACCTCAGATAGGCAATGTGGTTATTGAAGATGATGTGGAGATAGGAGCTAACGTTGCAATCGACAGGGCAACAATGGGCTCGACTGTCATCAGAAAAGGTGTCAAGATCGACAATCTTGTGCAGATAGGACATAATGTTGAAGTCGGGGAAAATACAGTAATGGCAGGTCAGACAGGAATAGCAGGATCTACAAAAATTGGGAACAATTGTATGATAGGAGGTCAGGTTGGGATAGCAGGACATCTCAAAATTGCCGATGGAATGAGAGCTTGCGCACAATCGGGTATCATCAGCGACATTGATGAGAAGAACCTTACCGTAATGGGGTCTCCTGCATTCGAACACCGTCATTATCTGAAGTCATATCTGTTATTTAAGAAACTTGCGGAGCTTAAAGCCCAGCTCGATTCAGTGAGAAAAGAGATTGAAGAACTGAAAAAGGAATAACCGTTATTGTTGAGGATAGGCATTAATGTCAATTTTCATAAATTATTAACGAGATTTTTATTTCCTTTGTAAAAGATTTTAATTACATATTTTAACTGAAATGGCTGAAAAGCAAAGAACTATTGCGCGGGAAATAAGCCTTAACGGGAAAGGATTGCATACAGGAATAAATGTAAATATTACGTTTAAACCAGCCCCAGCTAACCATGGATACAAGTTCTGCAGGGTTGATCTTCCGGGTAAGCCTGTCATAGATGCCCTTGCCGAAAATGTTACAGAAGCCTCGAGAGGTACCACATTAACTCAAAGCGGAGTATCTGTTTCAACCATTGAACATGTTCTCGCAGCATTCTATGGTATGCAGGTTGACAACGTCCTTATAGAACTTGATGGTCCTGAAGCTCCTATTATGGGAGGCTCATCGGAAAAATTTGTTGAGGCAATAAAGGAAGCTGGAATAGTTGAACTGAAGGAAGAGCGTAATTATTTTACTGTTAAACAGAAGATTACCTTTTCAGACGAAGAGCATGGTGTTGACCTGATTGTTTATCCCGACGATCATTTCAGCATAAATGTTCTCATTGATTATAATTCAAGAATACTTGGTAACCAGTATGCAATTCTCGATACAATAAATGATTTTGAAAAAGAGATAAGCAAATGCCGTACTTTTGTATTCTTCCACGAACTTGAACCTCTATTTAAGGCAGGTTTGATAAAGGGCGGGGACCTGGATAATGCAATCGTGATAATGGAAAAAGAGGTACCGCAGGAAGAGATTGACCGTATAGCAAAGCTTTTTAACAGACCTGGCATCAACAGCCACAGAGCTGGCATTCTGAATAATACTGAATTAAGATATCCAAATGAACCTGCTAGACATAAGCTACTTGACCTGATAGGTGACCTTGCACTAGTGGGACAGCCGATAAAAGGAAAGGTAGTGGCAACGAAACCTGGCCATTATGCCAATACAAGGCTGGCAAGAATTATAAGACAGGAAATCAAAAAGGCTCAGTCAAAAAAGGATATACCTGTTTATGACCCAACAGTGCCACCCGTTTATAATTATGAGGACATTAAGAATATACTGCCACACCGATATCCTTTTTTACTTGTTGATAAGATAGTTTATGTTGATGAGAACAAGGTTATCGGCATAAAGAATGTCACAGGAAATGAAGCATTTTTCCAGGGGCATTTTCCGGATGAACCTGTTATGCCTGGAGTTCTTATGATAGAAGCCATGGCACAGACTGGCGGCATTCTGGTACTGAACGAAGTTGACGATCCCAAAAAATATTCTACATATTTTCTGAAAATTGATAAACTTAAATTCAAACATAAAGTAGTCCCAGGAGATACTCTGGTGATCAAAATGAAATTAACCGAGCCTGTCAGAAGGGGAATAGTTTCGATGTATGGACAGGCATACGTTGGAAATACTCTTGTAATTGAGGGAGAAATGATAGCTCAGATTATAAGAAACAAATGAAAAGATCATGATCTCAAAATTGGCTTTTGTTCATCCTGATGCTAAACTTGGCGAAAACGTAGTCGTTGAACCATTTGCATATATTGCAGGAAATGTAGTTATAGGAGATGGATCATGGATAGGTCCTCATGGTGTTGTGCTTGATGGTGCACGTATCGGACGCAACTGCAGAATTTTCCCTGGTGCTGTAGTATCAGGAATTCCTCAGGACCTTAAGTTCAAGGGAGAGGAGACCACTGCCGAAATAGGAGACAATACAACTATCAGAGAAGGCGCTACCATTAACAGGGGAACAGCCGCAGTGGGGAAAACTGTTATAGGAGATAATTGTCTTATCATGGCTTGTGCGCACGTGGGACACGACTGCCAGATAGGTAATAACTGTATTCTGGGGAACGCTGTAGGGCTGGCAGGGGAAGTGAAAGTTGACGACTGGGCCATAATAAGCGGTGGTACACTTGTGCATCAGTTTACTAGAATCGGCGGGCATGTGATTATAGGTGGCGGCGGAAAAGTGCGTATCGATGTTCCTCCTTTTATCAAAGCCGACAGGGAACCTCTTGCATATATGGGCGTTAATGTTGTAGGGCTTACCCGGCGGGGATTCACCAAAGAACGCATAAATGAAATTCATAACATTTACAGGGCAATATACCTTAACGGAATGAATACCTCACAGGCACTGGAATATGTGGAAAAGAATTTCCAGCCCTCACCCGACAGAGACTATATCATTGAATTTTTCAGAAATTCAGAAAGAGGGGTTATAAGGGGTCCAAGACTCCTGTCGGATAAATAATAAATTTATTTCCCTTCTTTAATTATCTGTAAGTTCCTTCCGCCAACCCTGAGCTGTAAGCTCTATTTCCTGTCCTTCTTTTGTTACAAAATATTTGCCCTGCTCTTTTTTCGTCATGTGTCCTATGATGCTTATACCTTTAACCCGGGCAATAGTTTCATATTTCTCAATTGGAACAGTAAACAGAAATTCATAATCTTCACCACCGTTCAAAGCTGCAATGAGTGGTTCAAGCATAATCTCTTCCGCAAATTTCAGTGTTTCACTGTCGATAGGTATTTTATCATGAAAAATCCTGCAGCCAGTACCTGAATATTTGCATAACTGTAGGAGGTCAGATGCCAGCCCTTCTGAAATATCTATCATTGAGGTAGGAATAATGCCTTTGTCATTGAGTTCATTAAGGATACGCACAGGCAGCTCTGGCTTGAGCTGTCTTTCGATGATATATTCATACCCTGAAAGGCTGGGCTTAAATCCCGGGTCTTTCATGAATAGTCTTCTCTCTCTTTCCAGTAACTGCAAACCCATATATGCTGCACCCAGATTACCCGTTACACAAATGAGTTCATTTGGTTTTGCACCTGAACGTCTTACGAGTTTCTCAGGCTTTACAACACCTGTTGCAGTAACAGAAATAGTAAAACCTGTAAGAGAGGTTGTTATATCCCCGCCTGTAAGGTCAATTCCGTATTTCCTGCAGGCCAAATAAACTCCATCATAAAATTCTTCAAGTGAAGGTATGTCAAACCTTGAACTTACCCCAACAGCCAGAAGCAGTTGCTCTGGAGTACCATTCATGGCATAAATGTCGGATATTGCCCTTATAACAGATTTGTAACCCAGATGCCTGAGGGGAAAGTAAACAAGATTGAAATGAATACCTTCCATCAGAAGATCCGTGGAAACCAGTGTAAGTGACTCACCCGGAGCTATAACAGCCGCATCATCACCTATGTCCCCTGCAGTTGATTTATTGTTTTTTGTAGCATTACGTGCAAGATGGTCTATCAGGCCATATTTTCCAAGCCTGTCAATCGAATCTTCACCCGTATCTTTCATCCGACTTTAATTTGTTATTCAAGTATTACTGTTTGATTTTTCGGATATTTTACTGAATATGTAAGTATAAGCTCTTTTGTTTCACCTGGTTTAAGGTCAAGATCCCAGGTTACCAGACCAGTTTCGCTGTTAAGCTTACCATTCGACAATTCAACAGCTTCAACTGTTATCTGACTGTTTGATGAAACAGGTATCTGGTCGTTTACTGTGATCCTGACAGCAGTTGCCTTATTGTTGCGCAAAGTTATGAGGAATGAATAAATATCTGTTTTATTTGCTCCGATTATTTTTTTTGATGTGTAATCTTTCCTCTTTTCTCTTTTGATAAGGATGCCCGGATCGGTTCCCAGGGATATTGAGAGGGTATCGCTGAGCTGATTTATATCAAGCTGTGATTTACCAACATAAGTGTTTTCAAAATAGAGATTTGCTTCACCCGAAAGAAGGCTTTGCTTTGCCCAGTCGGTGATATTGCATGTAAGGTATGCATGAGGCGACATTTTTGGTACAACAGCATATTTGTATTCGGCGGGCGTGGTAGTTCTCTGGATCTCTATAGTCTGGGTTTTGCCATCCGAAGGTATTGAATAAAGTGTTGCAATATCAAAGGTTACGCTCATTTCCCCTGTTCGCTTTTCGACGGTGACCGGTATAGCTTCTGCTTCTTTTTTAAGAAATGTATTTCTGCCGGCCATAATAACATTTTCCATCATAGCCGGAGCTTCAGATTTAACTCCTGATGCAACTTCCCTTAAAGAAGAACCTTTAATGGTTACCGGTACTAAGAAATCAATGAACCAGGGGTTCAGAACCGGAACATTACCTGCAATCCAGGGTGTGGCTGTTGAAAAACTAAGTTTTACGTTCTTCCATTCGACACCTGTATTCTGGAAAACATTAGCCTTATAATATATTACAACCGGTTTTGTGATATCATCAACCCGGATATCGTACGAGGGGTACCATCCTGCATTAGAGACATTGTATTCGAACAACAGTTTTGCTGAAACAGGTCTTGAAGCATCTACCGCCACAGAAATCTCTCCTGATGGGAGCTGGTTTTTGTTCATTCTGTCTGAGATTTGCTGCTGGAGCACTGAAATCTGCTTTTCATAATCCTTAATAAGTCTGCTCTTTTTAAGTTTTGCGGCATTTATCTGGTCGATATTTAATGTGTAAAGCTCCATCAGCGATTTGAACTGCTCAATTGAAAAAGTTGTTTCTTTCACCAGGACCGCTTTATTTGCCTGAAGGAACGAAAGCCTTTCATCGAGAGTTGAGATAGCCGCTTTTTCGTCTTCTATTTTCATCTGAAGGGCTTCAATCTGGTTCCGGATATTCTTTACTTCGGGTATCTCTTCAAGATTGTTGATGTAATTATTCCTGAGATTAACCGAAAGAATTGTAAATTCACCACTACCCTTTACCTGAATGCTCTGGGTGTCAATATATGGTGAAAGTCCGGTAAGCTTCAGAGTTGTTTTTCCGGCAGGTATTTCAGTAACCGCCTCACAGGTGAGCCTTGCTCTGTCGGGGTATACCGTGACATGATTAAGAGTTGCTTTTATTTCCTTTTCATTATCGGCAATAAGATTAATAAGAGGTATGATAATGAAAGCCGTTATAAGAAACTGCTTTTTCATAACTGATAATTTTAATAAATAAAGGTAAGATTTTGTTTTTATTCTGATAGCTCCAATTTCTATGCCATAAAGAAACCCCGCCGCAGCGGGGTTTCTCTGGAAAATCATCAGTATAGTATGTAATGTCCAACCAGTGCTCCTTTAAAGTATTGCAGCCAGACTGAGCACATCTGGCTTCTGCTGGCTATGTTCCCCAGATGAATTTCAAATCCGCAGTTATCAATATTTGTTTCGGTTATAATGTCTTCAGCGGTACCTGCTGGTATTTCTCCCGAACCACCTACAGTTGCATCATTTGAAATTTGCTTTGTCCACCAGTAATTACAGGAATAATCCATGCCTGTGTAGGTTATGGAAATTTTCTGACTCGTCTTTGACCATACAAGAGTAATATTGCCATTGTCACAACTTACTATTAATCCATCTCCTTCGAGGTATACTCTTCCCATTGAAACTCCATTTACGGAGCCTGTTACAGGACCAACAATAGAAGAAGCCGTAAGTGTTCCTGTTATTTCAGCATCACCTCCAACATTCAGAGTCTTGTTGAGAGTTTCAGTATTGATGCCAAGTTTTTTCTCCGAAAAATCTCCGTAAATAAGAGGTATAGTTTTTTCACCACTATTTGCGACATAGAGCTTATTACTGCCTGTCTCGTATTTGCCAGCCTGATTTCCAATAAAAACATTTCCGGTGCCATTCACATTGGAATATCCTGCCTCAAAACCAATAGCCACGTTTTTGTCTCCTTCCTTAATGTGGTAACCTGCCCGATAACCCAGAAAAACATTGTAATTGCCATTTATTGAAGGGTTATAAGTTTGCCCGTCTCCCCCGCTTCTTCCTGCATCAATTCCAACAAATGTATTACCGTTTCCGTTATCGAGCCAGTATCCTGCATTTGTTCCTATAAATACATTGTCACGGCTATTGCGGATTTGATAACCGGCATTAATTCCGATAAAAGTGTTGAAAGATCCATTCCAGCCCGGGGCAATTATGTTCTGTCCTGCTGATGTACCAATAAGTACATTATATTCCTGGTTAGTATGATTTAACCCTGCCCATGTGCCTATAAGCGTGTTATTATTACCTGTGGTGAGGTAATATCCTGCTTTTAGACCGATAATAATATTGTTGCTGCCCGATGAGATAGCACTGTCGGCAAGGTGTCCAATAATTGTGTTTGAATTTCCTGATGTGAGATTCCTTCCTGCCATATAGCCCATTATAGAGTTGTACAGGCCTGTAGTGATATTCTTGCCCGCTTCCTGACCTATGAAGTAATTTTCGGGCGTCAGGTCAAGGAAATTACTTGTTGAACTTTTACTTGGGTCAAATCCACCAATTGCAAAACCTCCTTTCACTCCTTTAACTGCAGGATTCTTAATATATATCCTGGTACTGTCGGAAGTTACTCTCATGTACTCCTGTGGTTCCTGTTTGCTATTGTCGAAACCGCCAATTGCAAATCCTCCTTTTACACCTTTATTGCCATCTCCTACATTAACTCTTACTCCTTCATTGTAGACGGCAAAGACTGTCTCGCCTCTGACGTTTTTTACTTCGAAGAGAGGTTCTTCCATATTTTCAGTTTTTCCCAGCACTGCAAGTTTGTCTATACCTGAAATACCCTGTGCAATCATTGCATAGGGCACCGACAGCAACCGGGATGAGCCCATATCCTGCCATTTGTCTTTCCAGAAAACCATTGTCCTCAGAAAAAGAGGCTGTACTGTCCAGTTAATATCTTCAAATTTTCCCGTAATGGGTATTGCCAGTGGGTCTCCCACCATAAGCTGAAATGATCCAAATTGATTTGTTCTGACATTATGTTCCGCTTCATAAACAACAACAGGTGGGTCAATGCTGGTCAAAATCCCGATTCTGACTTTCAGATCTGTATCAGTAATAGGATTTCCATCAGCATCTCTTGCAATTGCCTGATAATTGAAACCTGCAGGCACCTGGCCAGTTACAGATAAAACTGAAAGGAAAACAAAAACCTGAAAAAGCAGATTTTTAATAAAAGATGTTTTCATGGCTATTTCATTAAATCAGATCAAAAAATATTAAAAAAAACTATTACAGTCAATCTTTTTTTGACCAGTTTAAGAAAATTTTATGTGAACACAGGATTTGTGTTGATTAATGGCTGAAAGGCTTCCCTGACGCGATTATTCTGGTAGGGGCTACAATATTAAGTCTAATTGTTTATGAGATCCAGATAGCTTACACTCCCTTCCGAAGAGGATGTTCCCCCAGATTTGGTTGCCCAGGGGCAGCCAGGTACAGGACAGTTTTCAACCTTGTGTTTTCTGTTATCGGCAGGTTCCCACCCCATTATCAGGTACAAAGCAAAAAATCCAATTATATAGGCAACAACTACGTGCCATCCTTTTCTGAGCCACAGAAATACATTCCTTGCTTCAGAAAACTTGTTTGTAATGGCCACTCCTGCCGAAGAGCCGAACCATACCATGGAACCGCCGAAACCTACCGTATATGCGAGCATGCCCCAGTCGTAATGTCCCTGGTCGATACAGAGTTTGGTTAATGGGATATTATCGAATACGGATGACAGAAATCCAAACGCGAAGGCTGTTTTCCAGGAAGCAGGAGGTAACTCTTCTACTGGCATCAACGAGGCACTTGTGACTAGACAGAGAAGAAATATTGTGCCCTTAAGTGCTCCGGGAATCTCCTTCCAGGGTACAGGTCTGATAAATATACTCAGCAGGATGGCAATCCAAACACCGAGGGCAGGCATATCGTAAAGGATATTCGAAAGTATTGCACCAACCAGTATCATTACCACAATCAAGATCCTCATCCAGTCGACCTTAACCCCTTTAACCGGATCTTTCATAATTGGTTGATATTTGTCCTGCTGGTGTGATGCAAACCATCCGAAGAAAAGCAATGCAGCAACTGCAGCAACAAATGCGTGTAGTACGTTGAGAGCACTTGTTCCTGCTATCCACATCATAGTTGTGGTTGTATCCCCTACAACACTGCCGCTTCCTCCTGCATTGCTTGCTGCAACAATGGCGGCAATGTAACCGATATGTACTTTTCTTTTGAATACTACCAGTGCTATTGTCCCACCAATCAGTGCCGATGCAATATTGTCGAGAAATGCCGACATGATAAAGACAAAAACGAGAAGCACGAAGGGCCCTGTCCAGTCATCGGGCAGGTATTTGGGTAATATATCTGGCACTCGCGATTCTTCGAATATTTTCGACAAAAGGGCAAAACCAAGAAGCAGGCCTGCCAGATTAAGTATTATACCCCATTCACCATCTCTCAGTTCCTTATCGAGTAACTGCTCTTTCATAGGGGTGTCACCAAAAAAATGTTCCATAAAATGGAAACCCGGGTCAAAAATAAACTTGAAAATCAACAGTACTGTTAAACCGGTAACCGCAACCCAGAAAGTTTGCTTGTGAAAGAGTGCCACACCGGCAAGTATCATTCCAAAAATGATGAACTCCACTCTTACAGGGCCAATGGAAGGAACTTCACCCGGTGATGACGCAAAGAGGGATATCGGAACGATGAGTAAAACCAATGGAAGAATGAACCTTTTTAAAATGCCTGAAAAGTTCGGAAATTTATTATTGGTCATTGATATAAAGTAGATTAAATTTTAAGCCGCAAATTTAAAAGGATTTGATAAATAATTGATGGTTTATGATTTTTATTTCAAAAATATAGTTCCCTTTATGTTATGATGAAAAAAATGACTGAATGTTATTTATCAGTGTAATGATGATGGTTTTCTTATCTTTATTAATTTTGTAGCTCTTTAAGATTAAGTATTAACAAAAGTATCTGAAAATTGTTATAATACCGTAATAAATGTATCCTTTATAATATGCCTGAAGGAAAAAAGAAGAAAAATATTATTGATGAGGTTACCGGCAGCGAGTATAAGTATGGTTTTTATACTGATATTGAGGCGGAAAAGGTACCTCCCGGACTTAATGAGGATATCATAAGGCTTATTTCGGGGAAAAAGAATGAGCCTGAGTGGCTTCTTGATTTCAGGATTAAATCGTACAGGCACTGGCTCACAATGGAGATGCCTGAATGGGCAAATTTGAAGATTCCGGAAATAAATTATCAGGATATTGTCTATTATGCAGCACCAGCAGTCAGAAAGAAGAAAAGCTCAACAGAAATTGACCCCGAATTGAAAAAAACCTTTGACAAACTCGGGATACCTCTCGACGAGCAGAAAATTCTGAGCGGTGTTGCTGTTGATGCTGTGATGGATAGCGTATCGGTAAAGACAACCTTCAGAGAAACACTTGCCGAGCTGGGAATTATTTTTTGTTCTTTCAGTGAAGCTGTAAGGGAGTATCCCGATCTGGTAAGAAAGTATCTCGGCACTGTTGTGCCTTACAGTGATAATTATTTTGCTGCTCTTAATTCTGCAGTATTCAGCGATGGTTCCTTCTGCTATATTCCCAAAGGAGTGAGATGTCCGATGGAGCTTTCGACATATTTCAGAATAAATGCAGCAAAAACAGGTCAGTTCGAACGTACTCTCATTGTTGCCGATGATGAAAGTTATGTCAGCTATCTCGAGGGTTGCACTGCTCCAATACGCGACGAAAACCAGCTTCATGCAGCCGTGGTCGAAATTATTGCCGAAAAAGATGCTGAAGTGAAATATTCAACTGTTCAGAACTGGTATCCTGGAGATCATGAGGGAAGGGGAGGTATATTCAATTTTGTTACTAAAAGGG
>JBASIK010000246.1:0-5765 GCA_049654745.1 Bacteroidales bacterium | reverse complement strand
CCTGTTCCCTGTGGTGCAGCCCTGTCAAAATCCCTGCTTATCATCATATTAACAGGTTTAATACCATCTTTGAAATAGGGTCCTACAGGCGTTACAAAAACCAGAAATATATATTCCGGTGAAGGCTTAACACCGACTTCTGCACCACTACCGATAAGAAGAGGCCTGATATATAAAGATGCTCCCGTCCCATAAGGAGGAATATATTTTTCATTCAGCTTCACTGCTGTAAAAACAGCTTCTTTGAAAAGCTCAACAGGAACTTCAGCCATATATATTCCCCTTGCTGAATGGATAAGCCTTCTGGCATTTTCTTCCCATCTGAAAAGTCTGATCCGCCCATCCTTCCCCCTGTAGGCCTTCAAACCTTCAAAAGCCTCCTGACCATAATGCAGTGCTGTCGCAGCCATGTGTATGCTGATATATTCCGAATCAGTAACCTCCAGAGGCCCCCATTTGCCATCCCTGTAATAGCATCTTACATTGTAATCGGTTTTATGATAACCGAAAGGAAGATTTTTCCAATCAAAATTCTCCATTAGCTGATAATTTATTTATTGTAAGCCCAAATGTAATTCTTAAATAAAAAAGAAAAAATGATTATTCATTCATTTTAACTCTTTCCCAAAATCCTGAAGTAATGAAACCTGTTCCTCAACTGTTACACTTCTTAATAACCTGGCAGTCGCCGTAAGAAACTCATGTTCAACAAGTATCTTTCTCTGATTCTGAATCCATTCCTCCCTGCTGATAACCTTCCCATATTCCGATTCCTCCCTGAACAGCTTGTCAATCAGTTTTATGTAATCAACCCTTCCGAGCCAATCATACTTTGCATCATGTAAAATGAAATCCGCAAGGGTTCCTGTATCCTCATTGTAAGAGTTCATTATAAGCTTTTTGGTTGATTCAATATCTTCGTTAAGAAGCGAATACTTCGGCAGAACTTCTTCTATCAAACTAATAGCCGCTTCCATCGGCTTATTGTAGTCAGATATATATCCAGTATAAAGAAAAATAGCAGCAAGTTTTAATGGAATATAACTTTCATCATCGATCTGCTCGGCGGTTGCAAGAAGGTCTACCTGGTTACAGACATTCCTTGCATGCGACGAATTATGAAAATAAAGATTAGGGGGAGCTTCATCATCAAAATATTTTAAAATATATTCCTCTACATCACTTAAGCGAAGTTTTTTCATCTTTGTTATAAACTTCCTGTTTGGCCTTTTGTTCTCATCTCGAAGTTCTTCCCTGATGCCTTCGACAAAGTACATATCTATCTCGCCCTTGTACTTAACAGGCATTTTGCCACGGTATTTACAGATGAAAAAATCCTTAACAAATTCGTAGGTGGTTCCAGAAATATTTATTTTTCCAGGTTCACCTGATGATTCCATCCTGCTTGCAGTATTTACAGTATCTCCCCATATATCGTAAGAGAGTTTTTTCTGCCCTACAACTCCGGCTACAACTGTTCCCGTATGAATACCTATCCGTATGTCCCATAACTTCATGCCCTCAAATTCCGATGAAGACTTAAGCTTCTCCATGTACTCCTGCATTTCAAGAGCAGCAAGTATTACTTCAATGGGATTTGCGCGGTTTTTTTCTGGTATGCCACCGGCACACATGTAAGCATCACCGATTGTCTTAATCTTTTCAATACCGTACTTTTCAACCACCGAATCAAAATAAAAGAAAAACTTATCCAGTTCATCAATAAGAACCTCAGGATTTGTTTCTTCAGCTATCTTGGTAAACCCCTGTATATCTGAAAATAAAACTGTAACAAAATTATATTTTGCTTTTGTCACCTTACCTTTTGCCATCAATTCATCAGCTGTACTCTTGGGCAGAACATTGGCAAGCAGACTTTCTGATTTTTCCTTTTCAATTATCAGTTCTTCCGTTCTTGCATTTATTATCTGCTCAAGCATATACTGAGTACGGGCAAATCTGTATTTCATCTGCTCATAAACAGCCCAGGCGGCCAGACAGAACAACAAAATATAAAATGATATAGCCGTAAAAGAACTGTACCAAGCAGGCACCACTTTAAATTCAACAGGTACCGACATTATAACAGACATGCCAGGCTCCATATACCTGGCATGGAACAGATATTTACCGGCTGGCAGATTTGTATAATCCTTTACCCCCGACTTTTGCCACCTGGTCCATCCTTTGTCAAAATTTTCAAGCATGAAACTGAAATAACCATCCCCAGGCTCTGAAAGCTGAAATGAAATATTATTATTCCGCTTCCCAAGAATTATTTTGCTTTCAATTAGCTTTTCCGTCCCGGATGTTTCTCCACTTGCAAAGACAATGGAATCATTTCCTACAAATATTTTTTCTATAAAAACTTTTTGCGAGTTTCCTGAAAAAGTCTGAAAACATGTTGATGCTTCCAGATTTATTTCCAGAGAGACAAAAATGCAAAGCACTCTCCATAAAACCAGGGTCGTTAGCATCAGTTTCGCATCAAATTATTAAATGTAATTCAAAAGTAACACTTATTAAAGAAGGCACAAAGAGGTTAGTTTAATTTTAAGTATTTTTGGCTCCATATCTAATCTATATGAGACTCGTTTTTGCCACCAACAACAAGCATAAAATCAGAGAAATAAGTGAATTACTGGGGGATAATATTGAACTTCTCAGCCTGGAAGATGTAAATATTCACTGCGAAATACCCGAAGATTATAATACACTGGAAGAAAATGCAATGGCCAAAGCAAGGTACATTCATAAAATTACCGGTATGGATGTATTTGCAGATGATACGGGGCTGGAAATTGATGCCCTCAATGGTGCTCCGGGTGTCTTTTCGGCAAGATTTGCAGGCGAAGGAAAAGATTTTGAAAAAAATATCGATAAAGTTCTTGAATTGATGAAAGACGAGGAAAATAGAAAAGCGGCTTTCCGGACCGTTATAGCACTTATAAAAAACGAGCGGGAATATCTCTTTGAAGGTAAAGTAAATGGAACAATTCTCAGGGAAAGAAGGGGAACAGGTGGTTTTGGATACGACCCAATTTTTCTGCCTGACGGTTACACTCAGACATTTGCCGAAATGACTCTTAATCAAAAAAATATGATTTCCCACAGGGCAATTGCTTTCAGAAAACTAAAATCATTCCTGCTCCAAAATTATTCCTGCGACAATAAAAATAATTAGCTGTCAGTTTATCAGGTATGAGAATTTTTTCTTCACTACCGGCTTTGCTATTATTTACAGTTTCTATAAAAGCCCAGGGACCTGTAGGTTCGTGGAAGGATCATCTTTCATATTGCTCTGCACTGGTAGTGGCCATAGGACCTGATGAAGTTTATGCCTCAACCGGAAGTTCTCTGCTGATATTCAATAAAAAGTACAGTGAATTAAGAAAAGTGAGTAAAGTCCAGGGTCTTACTGAAACAGGAATAAGCACAATTGGATGGTCAGAAGAAAGAGAAGCTCTTATTATAGCTTATCAATCAACCAATATTGATATCGTTTCAGGAAATAATATTTTTAACGTTCCTGAAATAAAGAAAAAATATTTTCCTGGCAAAAAAGAAATATATAAAATAAGAACCCGTGGGAAATATGCATATCTGGCTGGCAGCCTGGGTATTATTGTACTTGATATAGCTAAGAAGGAAATATACGACACATGGAAACCGGGAGAGGAAGGTACAGAAGTTTATGATGTAGCTTTTGACGGTACAACAATTTATGCAGCAACAAATTCCGGGCTTTATTATTCGGATTTAACAATTGCAGGTCTGGCATATTCTGGCAACTGGTTCCGGATTAATTCATTCCCTAACCCTCTTGCTTCTTTTAATACCGTTGGCTTCCTGAACAAAAAGGTTTATGTAAATCTGTCTTCACGCTCAGGTACAGATACAATCTTTTGTCTTGACAATTCTCATAACGTCACCATATTTTCGTTACAATCGGGCATAAAAAATTTTTCCATCGAAACATACTCTGAAGGATTTATTGTTGCATCAGGAAGTATGGTGAGAATTTACAATACCGACGGACTTCTTACGTCAGTTATTTCTTCATACAACTCCGGTTCACCTGATATAGCTCATGCTATGGCAGAAGGAGAAGATATATGGATAGCCGACAGAAGTAATGGTCTGATTAAATACTCTATTTCAGGTAATTTTACGAAACTCTCTCTCCCGGGTCCATATACAAATAATGTATTATTTATCGTAAACGCCAGTAATAAAACTTATATTGCAGGAGGTGCTCTCGACAATGCATGGAATAATCAATGGAGACCCCTTCAAATCTTTATTCACGAAAACAATAAATGGCAATGGCAATTATCAAATGATTTACACGATCCCCTCAGGATACTGCCCGACCCCAACAATCCCGACCATTTCTGGGTTACAACATGGGGAGCTGGATTGCTGGAATACGAGAAAAACACTCTTGTAAAAAAATATGACTATACAAATTCACCTCTGCAGACAATAATTCCAGGTAAACCTTATACAAGGATATGCGGCATTGCAATGGACAGAGATAGAAATATATGGATAACACAGACTGGAGTACCGGGTAGCATCAAAGTACTCAAAGCAAACAATACCTGGACACAATTTCCGGTTACAATTGATGCTCCTACAATCGGAGACATTATTATAACTTCCACAGGTCAGAAATGGATTGTTCTACCAAGAGGGTATGGACTTTTTGTTATGGATGATAATGGAACAATAGATAATTTTACTGACGACAGGTATAAGCAAATGCTTATACGGGATAACGATAATAAAATAATTTCGAATGTTTACAGCATTGCTGAAGACCTCGAAGGAAATATCTGGGTAGGAACTGACCAGGGTCCGGCTGTTTATTTCAATCCTTCCAGAATATTTGATGAAGATATATCTGCAATAAGAATTAAAATCCCCCGTAACGATGGTTCGGGCCTTGCAGATTACATGCTTGGAACAGAAATCATAAGCTCCATAGCCATTGACGGAGCAAACCGTAAATGGCTGGGTACTTACAATTCCGGTGCTTATCTCCTTTCAGCCGACGGCACAACAAAACTGATCAACTACAATGAGGAAAACAGTCCTCTTTTTTCAAATATGGTAGTAAGCATTGCCATTGATGGCAAAACAGGTGAAATATGGTTCGGAACTTCAAAAGGCGTCGTTTCTATAAGAGGCGAAGCTACTACCGGTGCAGAAAAATTTAGCAGCATATATGCTTTCCCCAACCCGGTAAGGGAAAACTATGAAGGGGTTCTTACAATTACAGGACTTATGCGTAATACATCCGTAAAAATAACAGATGTTAGCGGTAATCTGGTTTACAAAACTATCTCTCAAGGAGGCCAGGCAACCTGGGATCTGAAAACATACACGGGAGAAAGAGTCTCCACTGGAGTCTATATTATTTTATGTGCAAGCGAAGATGGAGAACAAACTGCCGTAACAAAGGTCCTTGTAATTAAATAAATCATTCTGTTATAAGACTCTGAATTCTTTCTATCTGCTGCTGTTTATTAACTTCCCTGAGACTTCTGGCTGTTTTTGTGAAATACTGATGGTTTGAAATAAACTTAACCTGCATTTTGTTCCATTCATTTAGTGAATTAATCTTGTTCTGAGCCTTCAACTCCTCGAAAAGTGTATTGGAGACCGGAATAAAATCACTTCTGCCTAAATAATCAAGGTCGGAATCACAAATTATCTCTTCAAGCAGGTTTTTGGGCCGGGGAGGTAGTTTTGTTGCCATT
>JBASIK010000245.1:0-23287 GCA_049654745.1 Bacteroidales bacterium | reverse complement strand
ATAATGGTCTTTTCAAATTTTTCGAAATACATTCTGTCAATTTTCATCCCGTCATGTCCTACTTCCGTTTCTTCAAAAGTCACAATTGAGTCGCTCCGGGTTGATTCGTAACCTGACGCTCTTATTATTGAAGGTTGAATTCCCTTCCCGCCCAGATAAGTTCTGGGGAGTTCAAGCACTTCATCATAATTATATTTTTCTTCGAAATACTCACAGTTGGCAAAGAAATCGAACATTTTATAGTTCTCTTTCTGCTTATTACCAATTTGTGCTTTTAATTGAGGGTCAATTAAATCGGCTGTAAAGTTGTATTTTCTGGTACCACGTCCTTTAATCTGGATAAATTCGGTGGGTGAGAATATGGGTCGCATCAAGGCAAGATTAAGAATATCAGGGCAATCGTAACCTGTTGTCATCATTCCCACAGTTACGCATACCCTTGTTCTGCTGGTTTTATAGGACGGATTAAAATTTCCTGAACCGAAAAGATTATTATTAGCAAAATTAATGGCAAACTGTTGGGCATCCGGAACATTTGATGTTACCTGTACTGCAAAATTAGAATTGTACTTGCCCGGGAACATGTTTTCTGCCATTTCATTGAGTATCTGAGTAATTTTTGCAGCATGGTTTTGTGAAACACAGTATACTATTGTTTTACCAATTTCATTGCTGATAGGATCTCTTAAAGCATTTTCAAGTAAAGCCTTACAAAAAGTTTTGTTTGTATTCTCGGAAAAAAACTTTTTTTCAAAATCTTTATGCACATAAGTTTCTTCAACTTCTTCTCCTTCATCATTTTGTGAAATAACTGCATATCCTTCATCAGAAAGAAGTTGAGTTGTAATCTCAGTTCTGGCATCAACCACAACCGGGTTCACAAGATAACCATCTCTGACACCATCGACAAGGGAATAGCGAAAAGTGGGTTCGCCGTTTTCACAACCAAATGTTTTATAAGTATCAAGCAGCAATCTTCTCTCAAGCTGACGCGGGTCGTTTTCTCCAAGTTTTGAGATATCGATATTTTTCAGATAATTTTTAGGTGTGGCGGTGAGACCCAGTTTATAGCCAATAAAATACTCAAATACAGCACGGCTATTTCCGCCTATACTTCTGTGGGCTTCGTCAGAAATCACAAGATCAAAATCATCGGGAGAAAATGCTCTTTTATATCGGTTTTTTGAGAGAAAAGTTTGAATAGTAGAAACAACGATTTCAGCTTTTCGCCAATCATCCCGATTCTCCTTATAAATAACTGTGGTATAATCATTTTTAAGACAATCTCTGAAAGCCTTGTAGGCCTGGTCTTCAAGTTCAAGTCGATCTACTAAAAATAATACACGACGACAATTGCCGGTGCGAAGAAACAACTTAATAACGGCTGCTGAGACAAGCGTTTTTCCTGTACCTGTTGCCATTTCAAAAAGAAACCTGTCCTTTTCCTCTTTTACAGCTTTTTGAATAGATTTGATAGCAGTTAATTGATATTTTCGGAGGAACCGCAGTTTATTTTCTATAATAAATTTCTGTCTGGTTTCCTCGTTCTTATATGAGGGATCATTTTTATAATCAGGTTTTTGGGTGAGTACAATATAATCCTCGTTGATAATTTCTTCTACAAGCCTTTTCTTGTCTGGTTTGAAAAATGAGTATCCTTTTACAGTATCGGGGGAAGGGAACTTGCTTATGATAGAAGGATTTCCTCTTTCGAGGTCCCAGAAATAATGGATATTTCCATTAGAAAGGATAACAAAACGACAGCCTTGAGCCTGTGCATATCTTCTTGCCTGTTCTTTGCCAAACAATGGGTTTTTATCTTCTGCTTTTGCTTCTAATACTATAAAAGGAAAACCTTTCTCGTCGAGCAGTAAAAAATCAACATAGCCATATTTAGTCTTTTCAAAATCGTCACCAAATTCGTTGAACTTTTCCTGTGAGAGCTTAACCTGGTTTTCAAGTATTACATTAGCCTTACCTTCTTCGTTATCAAAGAATCTCCAGCCAGCTTCTTCAAGGAGCCTGTTTATTTTAATTCGTGCTTTTGCTTCTTTTTCTGCCATACTCAAACTTACTCAATTAATTTATTATTTGTAATACTCTTTTTTTGCCAGCCGCTAACGACGCGCGTATCAGGGACCGGGGTGAAAAATATATTCATTAAACACTGCAGCCACCATCCCAACAAACGACTACTAAAGCCGGTAAACCCTTGTATTCCTTTAGTTTTCATTATATCCAGATTGTCTGGTTTGCAATACTTCTTTCCGCCATCTTTCTCTGTCAATTATTATTTGGTCATCTGTTGTTGGTTTGTAAATGTCCAGAATTGAATATCTGAAATTATTTTTTATATGGTCATAGTGCGTTCCAAGTTTTCTGAGAACGTAATACAAGTTACTGAATGAAAGTGATGAAACATAACCCTTAATTTTCTTCTGCTCAATCAATGAAAAGATTCTGACAGCTTCAGGTGAAAAGGGCTTTTTGCCGGTAAAGAAATCAACAATGACATCTGTGTCAATAAATACATTTTCCATTCCAGAGGTATTTATTGGTCAGTTGATCAGATAATTCTTTCTTATGGTCAAAGTTCCGGGGCACTTTAAACGAGCCGTGTAGTGATCTTATTTTAGAGTCAAATCATTCCAATAGTTTTTTTGCGTGTTAAAGCTTTGAAATATGTTTCAACGAGGCCGGAATGACTCCGTCCTTTATCCTTCACATACGATTTAGCCTTCCTCACTAATTTTCTATCGACATTAAGTGTAAGTTTTGAATCCATCTCCAAATAGATTAATTACTACAAATTTACATAATTAGTTTTTTGTACTTAATATATATCAGAACATATTACGTAACATCTTGTTTTGTCTAATTTGGTTATTAATCTCAGTACTCCAGCTATCTTAAAGGTCATTCAATTAATTAGTGTATCGCAAATCTTTCCCAGCGTTTATTACCGAATACTGAATACTGAATACTGAATACTGAATACTGAATACCGAATACTGATTACCCCTGCCTTACTCCGGTACGCTCCGTGTGCTCTCCGGCTAAGTCTGACTCCGCTACGCTCCGTATGCCCTATTATTTATTGCATGCTCCCGTCCCGTCAGTCACATTAAAATACCTGCATACGATATTGCCAAAAACCATTTTACCTGTGACTGACAAGCCTGCTCCAGGAAGGGGAATGGTATAACAAGTTTAAAAAAAGACTTAAAAAACAGAAAAGAATTGTTGATGGAATTATCAACAGATAATAATTACTATTTGATAAAAGATTTAACTGATAAAAATTATCAAATAAGAAAATTTTTCAATTGATAAAAATTACTATTTAATAAAAATTATTATTTGATAAAGATTTTTATTTGATAAGAATTACTATTTGATAAGAATTACTATTTGATAAAAATCCTAAACAAAGTTTTCTTATCGTCTGCTGAAACTTTCAAACGCCCCGGCAATGTTCGCCTGAATATGATCACCCGAATGAACAAGCACAAGATATCTTAATGTCAGCACCGTGCCTCTGGCAAAAAACATATCCTTACCATTCTCAGGCCAGTACATCGGAGTGGGCGACATAAAACCATAATCCCTCGTAAACCACGGAGACGGATACCATGGATTGGACGGATGCTGAATGATCGCAAGCCCCTCAACACCACTACCCCTTCGTCCATAATAATCTATCCACGCCGATTTGCTGCCAAAGGTCTCCTTCTCACCCTTTAACCCCTCTGCATTTATCATGGTACCACCATTCCTTACCGATAAATCAGCTGCCATCCTTGCACTGAAAAGCGAATGATTGGTTTTGAGAATTCGTACATCCGTAAGCATCTCCATTACAATCTCCACTTCAATCTGATAAAGATCTTTCGACGGCGCCGTGATTATGTATTTTCTCCTGTCTTTTATGGGGGATACTGCACCCGGACGGCTCCATATGCATTCATCAGTTATTATTGCAGTATCACCACCCTGCTTCACCACTTCGGCATTAACAGAAATTATCCTGCCTCTCTCTAAACCCTCCTGCCACCAGTTGCCTCCATTTACAAGATCACATCCGAAAAACAATGAACTGTGATGAGGATATTCGGCATTTCTCATCGAAGTGACAGAAGCTCCCGATGCCGGACCATTAACAGGGAAGAAAAACGGATACTTCTCATTCTCGGAAAAAATGTAACTCGTGAAAAATTTCCCGTCAATTGTTACATCAATCCTTGTCCCGATTTTAACAGCAGTAATTTTTGCTGCTTCAGCATTCCTGCTAAAAATGGCTGCTACAAAAATTATCAGTGGAAAAAATAAACATTTATTCATTAGATAGGTTTTATTTATTTGAATATCTGGTTAATAAATAAATTTGTCAGATGTTCAATGTATTAAGAAATATTTCCTCCAACCGGATGGGAAGAGGGAGCTACATTTTTATATAATCAGTCCCATAAGGTTTTCTCTGGGGCCTTGAAAGCATCTTGTTGGCTTCATCATCATTGATGAACACTTCTTTATCAGGATCCCATCTGAGCCTTCTGCCAAGTTTCATGGCGATGTGTGTTATCAGACATACCACACAGGCTTTATGCCCTATGTCAACCGGTGAAATAGGGGCTTTTCTTGTTTTGATGCACTCGAGCCAGTTGCCGTGTTGTTCTTTGCTTTCGTACAGATGTATTTCATTTGGTCCAATCTCGGATGTCAGAATCTTCGGATCGCTGGCATTGAGAGCCTTGGTGTTCTGGTTTTGTGCCACAGGGTCGGATGGTGAAGCTACATAGTTGCCTCTGGTCACAAATATCCAGCCTTCTGTTCCTTCGTATCTTATTCCATTGGGATATCCTCCGCTCACATACTGTGTCACACCGTTGGCATACTCAAGCTTTGCCATGAAATCACCGTGCACATCCCACAAGCCCGATTTTGGGAACTCTGCCACTGCTTCAACCTGTATTGGTCCGGTCAATTCGGTGTCCATGCCCCAGGCTGCAGAGTCGAAGTGATGCTGTCCCCAGCCTGTTATCATTCCTGCACCGAACTGTTCGCACCTCAGCCAGCCTGGCCTGTCGGTGAGGCTGTTCTGCGGATGGACCCTCATCTCGGTGTAATAGACCCATGGAGTGGAGCCAAGCCATGCGTCGTAGTTAAGGTTTGGAGGAATGGGCATCTCGGGTGCTTCAGGTCCAGAAGGATCTCCAGGAAGGCCTATTTTTACAGTAAGCAGTTTGCCTATCCTGCCGTTGCGCACCAGTTCGGCAGCTCTTCTGAATTGGGGCATCGACCTCTGCTGTGTGCCCACCTGCAGGATAACCTTCTTGCGTTTTACAACTTCAACAAGCTGCTGCCCTTCTTTTATTGTGAGGGATGTGGGCTTCTGAAGATAAATGTCCTTTCCTGCCAGTGCTGCCTCAATTGCAGGCTGTGCATGCCAGTGGTCGGGTGTGGAAATTATAACGGCATCAATGCTCTTGTCGGCAATAATCTCATGGTAGTCGCCGTAAACTTTAACATCAACATAATTAGACTTTCCGGTCTTTTTTGCATAGTAATTCTCGATAAATTCCTTGCCTCTGGCTGCACGTTTTGAATCGAAGTCTGCAACCGCAACAAACCTTGCATTGTCGTATTTGATTGTCTCGGCAACGTCGTGAGTATAGGCAATACGTCCGAATCCGATTTGCCCGATATTGATCATGTCACTTGGCGGGTTCTTTCCTATTACCGAAGCCGGAACTATCGTTGGAAACACAATGGCTCCCGCTGCTGCTGATGCTGTGTTCGCAATAAATTTTCTCCTTTTCATATTATGGTTTTTTATGGTTTTTCTTTATGTGTGTAAAAATATTAAAAAATAAAGTTATTCAAGTTTTATCGTAAAAAAAGAAGCGCCCACTTCAATGAGTGGGAGCCTCTTTTTTTGCTTTTGTTCGTTAGTTCAATATAGTCCTCTTTTTCAATAGCCTGGGTTCTGCTCATATTTATTTGTGCACCTTATTATCTGGTTTGCAGGGATAGGTCTCAGAAGATGTTTCTCCTGGATATTTTTAGTAGCATCAGGATTATATTTTCTGACACGTTCCAGAAGTTTTCCGGTACGTTTCAGATCGAGCCATCTCTGCTGTTCTCCGAAGCATTCTCTCGACCATTCATCAAGAATGAAATCAAGGTCAACCTGTGAGGCTGTAACTTCCATCTGGGCTTCTTTGCCCGGCCAGGCCGCCCTGCGCCGTATGACATTGATATAATTAACCGCCTCATTTGCATTCCCGTCTCTGCCAAGCATGGCTTCGGCGGCTATCAGATATGTTTCGGCGAGCCTGAAGACAATAAAATCGCGTGAACCCTCCTGTTCATTAAGTGAGGCTCTCAGGTTATCATCAAATTTCCACGGGGATGGGAAAATGTTGATGTTTGGATTGGCAACTGTAACATCCGATTTCCAGAGCGACCATGGATTGTCAATGTCATCCTTGTGCCAGCTGAAGATGTTGGCATACGGAAGTCTTGCCTGAATTGCATCGAAACTTGCCTGGTCAAGTTTTTTATCTGTAATAAATATGGCGGTATCGCCAATATTTGCCCCGGCTGGAATGCTAGCAGTGGTGTTGAAATACCAGACAACCTGGAAAGATTTAACAAATCTTGAATCAACATCAAGAGGTCTGAAATTATCTAGCAACCAGGCTGTGGGTCTGTACCGGATCCAGGGGCGACCATACCCGTGTCCCAGACCGCGCACCAGACCGCCCTTATCATAGGTTTCATACCATGGCCTGAAATACAGGTGGGTTTCATTGCCTATCGGGTTCAGAAGGGGATCTATGTCGAACTGAACTGACCATATAATCTCTTTGTTCTGTTCATTACCATGGTAAAGATTACCTTTTGAATCTTTAACATTATAAACCTCCTGGTAATCGCTGAGGAGTTGATGGCCTGAGTTGTTGATCACATCTACGGCAAGAGTTGCTGCATTAGCGAAGTCGGTCGGCTGCCCAAAAGGTTTGTATGCGCGTGTCAGATAAACCAGAGCAAGATGATGTTGAGCTGCCGGTTTTGTAATTCTTCCGAATTCACTCTGTGTTAAAGGCAGATTTTCGACAGCATACTGCAGGTCCGCAATAATTGCATCATAAATATCCTTTTCAGGGGTTCGGTTTGCTTCTGTTTCAACACCGGTTGTCTCTTCAAGAGTTAAATGAACGGGTCCGAACATTTCAACCAGCAGATAATACATATGTGCTCTTATAAAGCGGGCTTCACCAACAAGCACCTTCTTTTCTGCTTCAGGCAAAGCGGCTTGAGGCGCCCTTCCGATAACTGCATTGCAGGTGTTTATGCAAATGTAAAACTGCTGCCAGTTGTCCCAGAAAGGACCTGCTTCTGCATTCAAACCGGCTTCATAATTATTTATGGCATGATCGCTTCCATGTCCGCCATGGGTATATTCATCGGTTCCGAATACTGTTGTTTTACACCCATTTTCCTGCCCGTAAAAATATCGTAACCTTGCATAACATGCTCTTACAGCATCCCTGAAACCGTTTGGTGTGCTGTAATGGGTATCAACTGTAATCCCTGAAATAATTTTCTCTTCTAGAATATCGCATGATACAGATGATATCAGCAGCAGAATTGAAGCTATTGATATAATTTTAAGTGTTTTCATAGTCTTGTGCATTTAATTGTTAAAAATCTGCCAGTATACCAAATGAATACATTCTGGTTGATGGCACATCGCTTGTGACATTACCACCATATACTTCAGGATCCAGATTATTGGCAAGCCTCGAAAAGATAAATGGTGTATCGAAGTTAACATACACCCTGAGTTTTTTTGCTTTTATTCTGGATACCACATCAGAAGGCAGGCTATATCCAAGCTGTATATTTCTTATTTTGACAAAATCGCCAGGACAATAACCTCTTGAGGTGCTATAGTAAGGGTACTCCATTTGACCGTCAGGTTTAGGATGCTTGTTGGTTGGGTTTGTTTCAGTCCAGTAATCAACGTTGAGGTTATTGTATCTGCCCTGCAGAGTAGTGTGAGTCACTTCAAATGCGTTGTAGACTGTATGCCCGAAAATACCCAGAGCAAGGAATGAAAAATCCACACCTTTGTATTCAAATCTAGAACCGATACTAATAGTTGCCTTGGGCATATCGGTTCCAAGAATAACCCTGTCATCCTGATTTATTTTTTTGTCATCGTTTACGTCCTGCACCTTAATCTGACCCGGTTTAAGCTGGTACACTGCAGCTTCTTCAGCTTCATTAAGCTGCCATACTCCCAACTTTTTGTAATCGTACCACACAGTTAGCGGATAGCCTATAAACCATCTGTTGCCCACGTCATCCTTTTTATTTCCGTAAAGGTCAACTATCTCTTCATGATTACCAAATGCATTTATGGTTGTTTCCCAGCTGAAGTTGCTTGTGGAAATGTTACGTGTGGTAAGGTTTATTTCCCATCCTATGTTTCTTGTTTGGCCTACATTTTCCATTACATAGTTAAATCCTGAGGTGATGGGTATTTGTCTCTGCAAAAGCAAGTCGTAGGTGTTGGTATAATATCCTTCAATGCTACCGGTAATCCGGCCTTTTAGAATGCTGAAATCGAGCCCAACATTTGTAGTTGCAGATGATTCCCATCGCAGGTCAGGATTTGCCAGAGTAGATGGAGCATAACCAAAAGCTGCCTTCCCACCGAATGAGTAGACTGTCCTTTCAAGAGAACCTCGTGTCTGGTAGGGACTTATACCTGTATTCCCCGTCACTCCATAACTTGCCCTTAACCTGAGGTCTTCGAATATGTTCTGCCCTTGCATGAAGTCTTCTTTATTAATTCTCCACATGAAGGCAACCGATGGGAAAAAGCCCCATTTATGACCTTCAGCAAGTCTGGATGAACCGTCCATTCTGCCTGTAAGGGTAATCATGTATTTACCTAACAGTTCATAATTAATACGGCCCATAAATGACATTATACCCCATTCTGAGAGGTTACTGCCAAATTCACGTACCGTTTTTGCAGTGCCAAGGTTATGGAATAATTGTGTTTCGTATGGTATATCTTCGGCTTCAATGTATGTGGTTTCATCATTTGATTTCTGGATACTGTATACGCCTGTGAAATTCAAATCATGAATACCTGTGGTAAAGTTGTATGTAAGAATGTTTTCAAATGTATAATTCAGAGTACGGTCGTGCTCTTTTCTTACTCTTGGCAAGCTTCCCTGGCGGGCCATTGAGTTTGTACCCTGGAAAAGTCCTCTCCGGTATTCACGGTAGTCAGGGCCGAAGTTCATACGGTAAGTGAGGTTTTTAAGTATGTCGAGCTCTGCAAAAATGTTGCTGAACACTCTCATAGTGATGCGTTCATCTATGTAATTACCTTTTACGTAGTCAGCCAGAGGATTCCAAAGCAGCGGGTCAGCTCCTGGACGGTATATTAAATTGCCATTTTCGTCATACGGTTCAGCCAGTGGAGAGATGTTTATAGCAGCTCCGAAAGTATTTGAAGCGTAGTTCTGTTTCCAGTTTGAAAACTGTGTTGAAGTTCCGACTCTGAATCTGTCAGAAACTTTATGATCAAGATTTATCCTGAAAGTATATCTGGTAAAATCCTGAGTCTTAATAACGCCCTGTTCGTTAAAATAGTTTGCAGATAGAGCAAAACCCGTCTTTGCCTCACCACCGCGTATACTCAACTGGTGATTCTGCTGATAGCCATTACTGAGTACCAGTGAGATCCAGTCGGTTGATACACCCCTGTTGTGAGCCGCTTCTTCTTCGGCTGTAATTGGACGCTGTGCAACCACCTTCATCCTGTAGTATTCTTCACCGTTCATCATATCGGGAAGTGCAAGTACACTTGTGATTCCATATTGTCCGGAATATGAGACAGTTGTTGGAAAATTGCCACCGCGGTTTGTAGTTATCAGAATTACACCATTAGCGCCCCTCGAACCGTAAATGGCTGTGGCAGAAGCATCCTTAAGAACTTCGATTGATTTAATATCTCTGGGATTTATATCAGCAATGTTTCCTTCGTAAGGTATGCCATCAACAACATATAGAGGATCGTTGGTTGCTGTAAGTGACCTTCTGCCCCTGATACGTATTGTAACTCCCTGTCCGGGTCGATTCCCCGATGACAAGGCTACAACACCTGTTGCACGACCCTGCAAAGCAGAACCGGCATCTGCAACGGGTAGTTCCTGAATGTCTTCAGCTCTAACTGAAGAGATTGAACCTGTAATGCTTCCCCTTCTCTGTGTACCATAACCCACTACCACAACTTCATCAAGTAATCCAACATCAACAGTCATGGTAACATTTACTGTTGTCCTGTCGGTAATGTCAACGTCTACTGATTTCATTCCCACAAATGAGAATGATAGAATTCTGGCATCAGCAGGCACGGTAATGGTAAATTTACCATCTATGTCTGTAAAGGTGCCGATAGTTGTTCCTTTTATCTGGACAGTAACTCCTGAGAGAGGCTTCTGGCTCTCGTCGGTTACAGTTCCAGTAATTACTTTCTGTGCTATCAGATTAACTGACAATCCGATAAGCACAATCATCATTAGCAGATGTTTTTTCATAAGAGGTTCTGATTAAAAGATTATGTAATCCAATATTAAAGATTAACAGAATGTTACATGTTGTTTATAGCGGTTAAAAGTTTATGTTCATATCAAAGTTATTACAAAATTGTATAAAATGCAATCGATTGCCAGATAAAATTAATTAAAAATTCCAGTGTTAAGCATAAATTCTTGATTATGAAATTGAAAAAAAACAAGTAAATATTATTATATCAATTGATTACAGGTAACATTAAATTGAATAAGACATAATTAAAATAATTAAAATAATTAGGTGGTTTTAAAAAATTTGAAGCAACCGATTGCATTTTATTATGCTTTTGTTTTCTTAAAATGATTTTTTGTATTAATTTGCAGTATTCTAAATACAGTAGATGAGAGGTGAGAGAGATAACGATATATGACATTGCTGCCGAGTTAGGATTATCTCCGTCGACAGTTAGCAGAGCATTAAAAGACCATCCGGGAATCAGAAAAGAAACAAAGCAGCAGATTAAAGAAACGGCCCGGCGGATGGGTTACCGGTTCAATAAATTTGCCAGCAATCTGAGGCTAAAAAGAACAAATACCATTGGAGTTGTTGTCCCAAAACTTAACAGTTATTTTATGGCGACAGCAATAACCGGAATAGAAAGGATTGTAAGCAAGTATAATTATAATCTGATAATTGCAAATTCCCTTGAAAATGAAAAAAAGGAGGCTGAGGGAGTAGTAACACTTTACAATAGCCGGGTTGATGGACTGATTGTATCGCTGGCGTACAACACTTCGAAAATAAAACACTTTGACATATTTCTAAAAAAAGGTATTCCCATAGTTTTTTTCGACAGGGTATTTGAATGCAAAGGTTGCGTCAGAGTAATCATTGACAACTTTAAAGCAGGTTATGAAGCGGTTTCTCATCTGATTGGTCAGGATTGCAGAAGGATAATACATGTGGGTGGTAATCTTAGAAGAAATGTATATAACGACAGATTGCTTGGATATCGCAAAGCGTTGGAAGACAATGGTATTAATTATGACGAGTCGCTTGTAATAATTAATGATCTGACAGATAGATCAGGTGAGGAAGTGGTGAGAAAGATTCTGCGTATGAAAAAACCACCCGATGCTGTGTTTACAGCAAACGATACAACAGCTGTTTCGGTAATTCTTAATCTTCAAAAAGAGGGTATTTCAGTTCCACGCGACATTGCCGTTGTTGGATTTAATAATGACCCGATAAGCAAAGTGATTCAGCCTAATCTGACAACAGTTAATTACCCAGCATATGAAGTTGGAGAAATGGCTGCGAATGTATTGATTGACAGACTTAACTCTTCGAGTGATGTTTTTCCTTCGACCATTGTTCTGGAACATAATCTTATTATAAGGGAATCGTCATTGAAAAACGGAACGATAGGGAAGAAGGTTTGATAATAGTTGCCAGATTGCGCAAATTGAATTTAAATGGGTAACAGGGGTTTTTATCAAATGCTAAAAAGTTCTAAATAATAAATTTTTTTAAATAGTACCGTTTGCCAATTAATAAACATTTTTAAATAATAAAAAATATCAAATAGTAAAGTTTTTTAAATGGTAAATATTATCAAATAGTAAAAATTACCAATTGATAAAAATTTTTATTTGATAAAGATTTTTAAATAATAAAAATTCTAAATATTGAATTTAAAGCTCTTATTATGAATATGTTACAAAAAATATTACCTGTCGCCATATATCTTTTCTTATTAACTGCTTTACCAGCCCACACTGAAACCGGTTACCGGCTCTGGCTCAGATACGACAAAATATCTGACCCGGCCCTCCTCCGAAACTATAAATCATCCATTACCGGCTACGTGTTCCAGGGTAACAGCCCCACCATGACCGCCGCTAAAAATGAACTCAAAATAGCACTCAAAGGCCTGCTCGACTGCGAGATCCCCGAACTTGCCTCACCTGAAAAAATTAAAAAGAAACCATATATACTCGCTGGTACACCCTCCGATTCAAAAATCATCACTTCCCTGATCCCTCTCAACGACATCGCGAAAACAGGCAACGAAGGCTTTATAATAAAAACCGTCAGATTCCATAAGGCAAATATTATTATCATAACCGGAAATACCGACAGGGGAGTACTCTACGGCACCTTTCACTTCCTCCGCCTTCTCCAGACTCACTCCAACATCGCTTCACTTAATATCCTCGATACTCCTAAAATAAAAATACGCATACTCAACCACTGGGATAACCTCAACCGCACCGTCGAAAGAGGCTATGCCGGCCTTTCTCTATGGGACTGGAATACCCTGCCCGATAGCCTCACAGAGAGATACACCGATTACGCACGCGCCAACGCTTCTGTGGGAATTAATGGTACAGTACTTACAAATGTCAACGCTAACGCCCTCGTACTAACACCTGAATACCTTAAAAAAGTAGCCGCACTGGCAAATGTTTTCAGACCTTATGGCATAAAAGTCTACCTAACCGCACGCTTCAGCGCACCTGTCGAAATTGGTGGACTTAAAACAGCCGACCCGCTCGACCCGGAAGTTGCCAACTGGTGGAAGAGAAAAGTTGAAGAGATCTACAGCCTTATACCCGATTTCGGAGGTTTTACAGTAAAAGCAAACTCCGAAGGACAACCCGGGCCCCAGAACTACAACCGCTCTCATGCCGACGGCGCCAATATGCTCGCCAACGCTCTTGCCCCTTACGACGGTATTGTTATGTGGAGAGCATTTGTATATGACGACAGAGTGCCTGAAGACCGCGCAAAACAGGCATATAACGAGTTCGTCCCACTCGACGGCAAATTCATGAATAACGTATTAATCCAGGTGAAAAACGGACCGGTCGATTTCCAACCTCGAGAACCATTCCACCCACTCTTCGGCGCAATGCCCCATACCAACGTGATGCCCGAATTCCAGATAACACAGGAATATCTCGGAGCCTCCGTCCATCTTGTATACCTTGCACCCCTCTTCGAAGAATGCCTTAAATCAGATACTTACGCCAGAGGAAAAGAGTCATACGTTGCTTCAATCATTGATGGAACCCTTTTTAACAATACACTTACAGCTATGGCCGGCGTTTCCAATATCGGAAATGTAGAAAACTGGACTGGCCATCCCTTCGGCCAGGCAAACTGGTACGCATTCGGACGGCTCGCATGGAACCCATACGAAAACTCAGAAAAAATCGCAGAAGAGTGGATTAAAATGACATTCTCCAACGACCAGAAATGTGTTGAAGGAATTAAGAAAATAATGATGAACTCGAGAGAAACAACAGTAAATTATATGACCCCGCTCGGACTGCACCATATAATGTACGCAGGACACCATTACGGGCCAGGCCCGTGGGTCAGCCGGGGCCGGCAGGACTGGACCTCGGTATACTACCACCGCGCCGATACACTGGGAATAGGATTCGATAGAACAACTTCAGGAAGCAATGCAGTGTCACAATACTTCAGCCCGGTAAAAGAAATCTTTAACAACCCTGAAACATGCCCCGAAAACTTACTCCTCTGGTTCCATCACCTGCCATGGGATTATAAAATGAAATCGGGCAGAACATTATGGGAAGAACTCTGTTTTAAATATTACGAAGGGGTGGATGCAGTGAGACAGATGAGAAGAGAGTGGCAGGAGCTAAAAAATTGCATCGATAATGAAAGATTTGGACAGGTAAGTGAACTTATGGCTAAACAGGAACGCGACGCAAAAATTTGGAGAGACGGTTGTGTGTTGTATTTCCAGACTTTTTCACGCAGACCACTTCCTGAAGGACTCGAGAAACCAGAACATCCGCTTGAGTATTATATTAACCATAAGTATACCGATATACCGGGCATCAGGTAAATTTCAAAAACAAAATCAATTATTAAAGATAATCAGTAAAAAATTGACCAAACAAGTTATATATTTGAGGAGAGTTTCTGATTTCATTCAGATAATCAGATGTTTTAAAGTTGTATTGCCATGTTATTATTAGGTATTGATGCCGGAAGTTCATCAGTTAAAGCATCTGTCCTCGACGGAGAAACAGGAGAGTGCCTTGCGTCGGCTTTTATGCCTGAAACAGAAATGGAGATAATAGCTGAAAAGCCGGGATGGGCAGAACAGGATCCTTCCATGTGGTGGGACAACCTTAAACTTGCAGTGGGAAAATGCACTGCTGTTATTGGTAAAAAAGCCGATAAAATAGGAGCAATAGGAATATCGTACCAGATGCACGGACTGGTGGTTGTTGACAGAGAGCTTAAACCTCTCCGCCGTTCGATAATATGGTGTGATAGCCGGGCAGTCAGCTATGGCAACAAGGCATTCGAAGAACTTGGAAGGGAATTTTGCCTTTCACATCTTCTTAATTCTCCTGGAAACTTTA
This sequence comes from Bacteroidales bacterium, assembly GCA_049654745.1. Taxonomy (GTDB): domain Bacteria; phylum Bacteroidota; class Bacteroidia; order Bacteroidales; family VadinHA17; genus LD21. The sequence continues at coordinate 8,276 of JBASIK010000245.1, read as the reverse complement.
CCGCCGCCAAACTTGCATGGGTTAAAGAAAACGAACCACACATATTTGGGAAAATATATAAAATTATGCTTCCGGGCGATTATCTGGCACTGAAGCTCACCGGAGAACTTAAAACATCATTTACTGGCCTTTCGGAAGGTATTTTCTGGGACTTCGAGAGAAATGAAATAAACAACGAACTGCTGAGATTTTTTGGTTTCGACAGATCCTTATTTCCTGAAACTGTTCCCTCTTTTTCCATTCAGGGCTACCTTAAAAAGGATGTCGCTGCTGAACTGAACCTCCCGGCAGGAATACCTGTTGCCTACAGAGCCGGCGACCAGCCCAACAATGCCCTTTCTCTTAATGTGCTTTCACCCGGCGAAGTTGCCGCTACAGCAGGAACATCCGGAGTGATATATGGAGTTACTGACCAGAAAAAATACGACCCTCATTCAAGAGTTAATACCTTCTTGCATGTAAACCATACACCTCAGTCAAGAAGGCTGGGTGTACTCCTTTGTATTAACGGAACTGGAATACTCAACTCATGGATAAAGAAGAATTCGGGTAACGGGTTATCATATAATGAGATGAATGAGATGGCAGCATCAGTAAGTCCGGGAAGCGACGGGTTGATGATACTTCCTTTTGGCAACGGAGCCGAAAGAATGCTGCATAATAAAAATATCGGGGCAAAAATTGAAGGCCTCAATTTCAATATTCATACAAAATCACACCTTTTCAGAGCAGCACAGGAAGGAATAGCTTTTTCATTCAGGTATGGACTCGATATCATGAAGGAAACGGGTATTGAAGCCGGAATAATGCGTGCAGGAGCTGCAAATATGTTCCTCAGTCCCGTATTCAGGGAAGTACTGTCCTGTGTAACGGGTTCAGTGATACATCTTTATAACACCGATGGTTCAATGGGCGCCGCCAGGGGAGCTGGAATAGGCTGCGGCTACTATAAAACAGAAAATGAAGCCTTTGCAGGACTCAAATCAGTGGGCGTGACAGAACCTGATAAAAAAATCTCTGAAACCTATCAGGAGATATATGAAAAATGGAAAGAAATAGTGGTTGAAGCTATTAATTAATCATATTAATTTGAAAAATCAGTAAAATATAATAAGTCTAAACAATAATTAATCTAAAATTTTATACACTATGGCAAAAGTTCCAAAAAAAGAATTCTACCCCGGCATACCAAAGATTGAGTATGAGGGAGTAAATTCAAAAAACCCGCTTGCATTCAGATGGTATAATCCTGAAGCTAAGGTTGGCGGAAAAAAGATGAAAGACCACCTGAGGTTTGCTGTGGCATTCTGGCACACCTTCTGCGGCGACGGAAGTGATCCCTTCGGCAATGCTACCAGATTCTATCCATGGGATAACCTTCCACTCGATGATAAGATTAAACAAAGACTCGAGGCAGCATTCGAATTCTTTACCAAGATAGGCGTTGAATATTACTGTTTTCATGATGTTGATGTTGTAGGTAACGGGACAGTGTTTGAAATAGAGAAACGCCTCGAGAAGTATGTTCCGCTGATGAAAACACTGCAGCAGCAGACAGGAGTTAAGCTTCTATGGGGAACTGCAAACCTCTTTTCACATCCACGTTATATGAACGGTGCAGCAACAAATCCTGATTTTGCCGTTGTAGCCTGTGCCGGTGCACAGCTTAAAAATGCAATTGATGCTACCATTGAACTGGGAGGCCAGAACTATGTCTTCTGGGGAGGCAGAGAAGGATATATGAGTCTCCATAACACCGATATGAAAAGAGAACTTTACCATATGGGCATGATGCTCTCAATGGCACGGGATTATGGACGTAAAAAAGGTTTCAAAGGTACCTTCCTTGTTGAACCTAAACCAATGGAACCCTCTAAACACCAGTACGACTACGATGCTGCAACTGTTATTGGCTTCCTGAGAAATCACCGCCTCGAAAGGGATTTTAAACTTAATATCGAAGTGAACCACTCAACACTCGCCGGACACAGCTTTACACATGAACTGCAGGTAGCCGCTGATGCCGGTATGCTTGGAAGTATTGACGCAAACAAGGGCGACTATCAGAACGGATGGGACACTGATGAGTTTCCGACAAATATCTATGAAGTGACTGAGGCAATGATGATTATACTTAATGCCGGTGGCTTTACTACGGGAGGTATAAACTTCGATGCCAAAGTACGCCGTAACTCAACAGACCCCGAAGACCTCTTCATAGCCCATATAAGCGGCATGGATACTTTTGCAAGAGCACTGATAATTGCAGATAAAATACTTAGGGAGAGCGACTACCTCAAATTGAAAAAGAAGAGATATGAGTCATTCAATAAGGGTAAAGGAAAAGAGTTCGAGAGAGGTAAACTAACGCTCGAAGACCTCAGAGAGATTGCAAAAGAACTTGGAGAACCAGCTCCAAAAAGTGGTAAGCAGGAACTCCTTGAACAACTGATTAATATGTATATTTAAGCGGTTGACTTTCTTAAACTGCATATTTTTTAAGGCCTATAATAAAAATAAATTATTGACTTTGCGACTCTTCGTGAAATTCTCCGTGCTATCTGTGAAAAGAAGTGTTTGTATGCGTAATGACTACAAAAAATTCACGAAGGGATCACAAATATGATATATGTTTTTTGCCAATGAAAGCAATGATTCTCACCGGCATCAGAAGAATTGAAATTACCGAAAAGCCAGTTCCTGAAATCATCCAGTCTGATGAGGTTCTTATAAGAGTAATGTCAGTAGGTGTTTGCGGTTCCGACATTCATTATTATAATGAAGGCAAAATTGGCAGCCAGGTAGTAAAGTTCCCTTTCACCCTTGGACATGAATGTTCAGGCATCGTTGAAAAGACAGGACCAGGAGTGAAAAGGCTCAAAACAGGTGATCGCGTAGCTATCGATCCTGCTATGCCGTGTTATAACTGTTCACAGTGCCGCAAGGGTAGGTATCATACCTGCCTTAATCTGAGGTTTCTTGGTTGTCCTGACCAGGCCGAAGGCTGTCTTTCAGAGTATATTGTAATGCCCGAAAGGAGTTGTTATAAGATTGACAATACCATGCCCTTTGATATTGCAACCCTCTCCGAACCTCTTTCAATCGGCCTTTACGCAACAGAACTTGCCGGAAATGTGCAGGCACAGAAAATCGGAATACTTGGTTCAGGGCCGATAGGTGTAAGTGTGATGCTTATGGCTCTGCACAAGGGTGCTGAAAGAGTGTTTATGACCGACCTGATTGACGAACGCCTCTCACTGGTGAGTTCAATGGGAGCTCACTGGACTGGCAATCCGCTTAAGCAGGATATAGTCGGAGATATTAAACGCGAAGAACCTGAGTTGCTCGACATTGTCTTTGAATGTTGCGGAAAGCAGGAAGCCGCCAGCCAGGCAGTTAAACTTCTGAAGCCGGGTGGGATGCTGGTTATAGCAGGAATACCATCCTTTAGCGAATGGAAATTCAGTGCGGAAGATATAAGAAGGAAAGAGATAACAATCAGAAATGTAAGGCGGCAGAATGAAATGGTCCAGCCAACCCTTGATATTTTATCTGCCGGGAAAATAAATCCTGAAAAGATGATAACCCACACGTTTGACCTCGACCATGTTTCAGATGCTTTTGAACTGGTAGCCGGATACAGGGATGGCGTGATGAAGGCAATGATACACCTGTAGCTATTTTATTTATTGACCGCACGGTCAAACGTAATTCCTTTTATTCCGCTGAAGAACAGCAGGAGTGAGGTTGAGATAACGACTATACCCCCTGCTGTCATTATATCAGGCTTTTCTTCAGGTATTACTATCCAGCTGATTATTGCACCAAAAACAGGAATAAGGAATTTCCAGAGGTTAAGTTCCGACACCCTGACTTCCGGCCTTTGAAGAAGTTTGTACCAGGTGCTGAAAGCAAATGCTGCCACAAAGCTTAACCATAGCAATGACATCCAGTAGGAAGCCGGAAGAATTTCTTCTGCAGGCTTTTCAAGAATAAGTGCAAGGATAAATATAATTATCCCGCCTGCAAGCAGGGATATAGAATTTAATATTACAGGGTTGACATTTTTATTATTTACCGATACAAGTACATTACTCAATGAAGTGGAGATATTCGCTCCGAGAATCAGTGTTACTCCCAGCAGTTCTGTTGCAGACCCCAGACGCAAAGCCTGCCTTCCTGCATTTATTAGCACAATTCCTGCCAGCCCCGAAACAATAGTAAACATTTTTTTCCGGGTTACTGTATTATTATCAGTTATAACAGCCGCTACAATTGCTGTAATTAAAGGCTGCGAGCCTACAATTATTGCTCCAAGTGCACCCGGTACAAGATTCATCCCCAGGTAAAAGAGCAGATAGTTCATTATCACCTGAAGCACAGTAACCTGAAGAAGAAGTTTTGTATGGTCTCTGATGAATGAGATATAATCTCTGAGCTTTCCCGCAAACGGCAACAAAATAACCCCTGCAATTATAAACCTCTTCGATGCAAAATAAAGAGGGGCTTCATACTTAAGTCCTATTTTTATTGAAGCATATACTGTTGACCACAGCAAACAGGTAAGTATGGCAAGCAAATAAGTGTTTGTCTTTTTGTTCAATTCACGAATAATTTTAAGCGGCAAATATCCGAAAAAAATCAATTCGAAGTGCTGTTCCAGTCGGGTGGGTTAACTCCCAGAAGATGTTTTACAAAGAAATCACGTCTTTTTCTCTCTCCGTAAGGTCCGCCGCTGGAGTGTCCGGCACCCGGGATAAAGACATATTCGAATTCCTTGCCTGCTTTTATCAGTGCATCCACAAACTGAACTGTGGAACTGGGATCTACATTTTTATCCATCTCCGAATTTATAAGCATAAGCTTCCCCTGAAGCCTCCATGCATTTTCAACATTTGACGATTCTGCATATTCCGGTCCCACAGGCCATCCCATAAACTGCTCGTTCCACCACATCTTATCCATTCTGTTATCATGACAGCCGCACGCTGCAACGGCCACCTTGTAAAATTCAGGGTGGAAGAGGACAGCTGCTGCGGCATTCTGACCGCCAGCCGAAGTTCCATAGATGCCTACACGGGTGGTGTCCATATAAGGATACTTGCGTGCAGCAGCCTTTATCCACAGAATCCTGTCGGGCAACCCTGCATCCTTAAGGTTTTTCCAGCATACATCATGAAAAGCTTTCGAACGGTTCGAGGTACCCATACCGTCTATCTGCACAACAATGAATCCCAGCTCAGCCAGCTGATGCATGCCACTTATTATCGGCCTGAAACTCTTGGGAACAAAACTGCTGTGAGGCCCTGCATATATGTTTTCAATAACCGGGTATTTTTTTGAAGGATCAAAATTCATCGGACGCACAATTATGCCGTAAATGTCTGTCACACCGTCCCTTCCTTTTGCCACAAAAGGTTCTGGCAACCTTATGCCTGTCTCAAGAAGTTTCGTAATATCGGCTTTTTCGAGTTCCATAATTAAACTTCCATCCTCTCCGTTCCTCAATACGGCAACCGGCGGTGTATCTACCGTTGACCATGTGTCAACAAAAAATCTTTTGTCGGGAGAAAAACTTACTTCATGATTGCCATAACCGTCAGTTAACCTCTTCAGCCCCGTACCATCAAGATTAATACTGTAAACATGTATAAAATAAGGATCGCCCTGTTCTTTACCACTCGCCTGAAAAATTATCTGCCTCTTATCCTCATCCACTCCAATAACACCTCTAATAACCCACTCACCACGCGTAATCTGATTTTTTACCTGACCTGTTTCTGAATCGTAAAGATAAAGATGATTCCATCCGTCCCTCTCCGAAGCCCAGATTATCTCATTCGTCTTTTCCAGATCATAACGGTATCTTTTCCCACTGTAATGAATAAAAGTCTGGGAGGTTTCGTTTATAATTACCTTACATTCTCCTGTGGCTGCATCAACCTTAATCACCTGATAAACCTGATGGCCTCTTTTGTTGTATTCATAAGTGAAGTACCTGGAATCCTTACTCCACTTTATTTCGTCAATGTAATACTGGTTGGGAATGAGAGAGTCGTCAAGTTTTATGTGTTTTTTGTTTTCAACGTCAAACAACTGCGGATAAAACTGAGGTACGGCATCACCGGGTTTCTGGTATTCGTACGAAAAATGTCGGGGTTGCAGCTGATCTTCTGGAGAGGATTCTATGTAATGAATCATATGCTTCTCGGCAGGACGCACTCTTTTGGCTACCAGTTTTTTAGAATCAGGCGACCAGATTATGTAAGACGAGTAGTACTCACCTGTCCCGCCGTCGTAACTCAACTGATATTCCTTGTTATCATCGTTTGACTTTACGTAAACATTGTAATTCTTAATATAAGCTGTCCATTTTTTATCGGGCGACTGCACCGGCGCATTCTGAAGCTCATCCCTGAAACCCCAGCTCCATGTGTCCTGTGGACGTGTTCTTTCAACAGTTCTGTCTCCCCTTATGATTCTGTAATTCCTTAAAATGCATATCCAGTTGTAATTATCATAATTGAATGAAAAACTCATCATCCTTTCCGAGAAGACCAGATTTCTTATTGGCAGCTTACCAGGTTCAACTTTTTGCCCTGTTGCCTCCCTGAATGCCTCTGCAAACCTTTTCTGGTCGAAGGCTACCCTCTTTGTCTTTGATATTGCATCAACAATGTAGTATTCAATACCTTCAGGAGTAGTACTCTCATACAAAAACCTCCCGGTATTGTTTATCCATGTAGGGCGTACGTTGCCATAAAACACTTTGCCTGATACCATCTGCTGAAGACGGTCGGCCCTTCCGTAATCAGATGTATCGGGCTGTGAATATGAATGCTGTATGATGATGAAAAGAATAGGCAAAACCGTTATCAGGAAATAATTCATTCTCTTACTGAACATATCTTCTCTTCTTTAGGGATTTTTTCAAATATAACGGAACTGAAAATAACTAGTTGTTAAAAAGCTTCATTAAAACTCCATTTTAAATTTTTTTAAGACTACAGAATACTCTCTGCACAAAATATTAAAATGAATTAAAGTAAAGATTCTTTCTATAGCATTTGCTCAATCGCTGTAAGAGGTTGACAATCTTAAAAGTAATCACTTACCTTGAGAGATAATCATCGAAAAGTACCTGCAGAAATGACTTACCGTACTTTTCGGCAATTTGCCAGTTGCCCGATTTTTCTACAGGGCCGTTAAGCCTGATATCATATATAACCCTGGAACTGTCTGTTATAAAGGCAAAACCTTCATTGTATGTGTAGAATGCAAAATCTTTTACACCGTCTGATAGAATATTCTTGCTGAACGGAAAAACGTCGGGAAAATTAAGTTGTGCTGACAATGTAGCAGGGAGATCAAACTGGCTGCATGGCTTACTTATAACTGTGTCCCTCACAGCAATAGCTCCACCAAGCCATAGCATAGGTATCCTGAAAATTGTTTCAGAATATGCCGGAATTGTTTCCGAGTTTCTTCTGCAATGATCTGCTATTATAATGACAAGAGTTCTTTTCCACCATTCTGTATTTTTTGCTCTGTCGAGAAATTCTCCAAGAGATTTATCGGTATAGTATATTGAATTCTTAAATCTACTGAGTATACTGTTTCCCTTAAAAACAGGTTTCATCGGAACTTCAAATGGTTCATGACTCGATAATGTTAGCAAAGCATATGCAAACGGTTCCCTTGCCGAAAGAAGTGAATCGTAGAGGCGTTCAAATACAACATGGTCGTGCGCACCCCATTTTGAGTTCCGGTATTTCCTTTCGAAATTATCAATGGTTACCTTTTCTTTAAAACCTGTTGTAGTTATAAAAGAATTGATATTTGCGAAGTTGATGTTGCCACCATACCAGAAAGATGTTTTGTAACCGGCACTGTCGAGCATTTTGAAAATACCTGGCATCGACTGTGTTTTTTTAGGCTCACGTATAATCTGTATTGTGGGTAGATTAGGATAACCACCAAGGATAGCCGGTATGGCTTTATCAGTTCTGGAACCTGTTGCATAAAAGTTTGAGAAATAAATTCCTTCTGGTATGAAACTGTTGAACCGGGGAGCAATAACCGAATCGCCCTCCCTTGCTGAAATTATTTCACTTCCAAAACTTTCGACAATAATAAGAAGAATATTGGGTCTCTGAGTGTTAAGTAACACTGTAGTATTACCTTCGTCAAGCATTAAATTTGTGAAATTGCCGAGTGCTTCTTCTTTTGGAGTAAATTCGTACGGATTTTTTAATGGTTTCAGGTAAGCAGTTGAG
>JBASIK010000244.1:0-2302 GCA_049654745.1 Bacteroidales bacterium | reverse complement strand
ATCAACCGGGTCAATATGCAATCAGGGGCAGCATAGCTGATATATTTTCTTTTTCTGCTGATATGCCTTTCCGCTTAGATTTTTTTGGCGATGAGGTTGAGTCTCTCCGAAGTTTCAATCCCGACGATCAGCTTTCTGTAAGTATGCTCGATGAAGTAAAGATTATTCCTGACATAAATTCCCTCCCGGAGAATAAAACCACACAGACTTTTATAGATTTGCTACCCCGCACTTCTCTGATATGGACAGAGGATCTGGATTTTACAGCAGGCAGAATTGACTCTATCTTCAGGCAGGCGGCCGAAAAGGAAAGAAACGGATTACTTGATGGCCTGAAAGAAAAAGTTATAACCGGAGGGATGCTGATCAATGAACTTGGTAAGTTCAAAATAATTGAAACAGTCAGGCTTGAAACTCCGGAAAACGTAACACCTATATTTTTCAGAACTGAACCTCAGCCATCTTTTGGCAAAAACTTTGAATTACTCAGCCAGCAGCTTATTACAAATCAGGAAAACGGATATGAAACGGTAATAGTTACCGAAAATCAATCACAGACCGAGCGTCTGAACGACATCTTTGCCGAAATATGTCCTGGAGTAAGCTACAGCACTGTTATCAAAAGCCTGCACAGAGGTTTTACCGACCATGATTTGAGAATTGCATTATACACTGATCATCAGATATTTGACAGGTATCATAAATACAGAATCAAAGGTTATTTCACCAGAAAGGAGAGTATAACCATAAAAGAGATAACAGGATTGAATCCTGGTGATTATGTGGTACACATTGATCATGGTATCGGAAGGTTTGGCGGGCTTGAGAAGATTGAAGTAAACGGCAAACTTCAGGAAGCCATCAAACTGGTTTATAAGGATAATGATATCCTGTATGTTCCAATTCATTCGTTGCACAGGATCTCTAAATACAGAAGCAGTGATGGACAGGAGCCGCGCATCAGCAGGCTTGGTTCGGGTGCATGGCAAAGGTTGAAGGACAGGGCAAGAAACAAGGTTAAAGATATTGCAAAAGACCTTATAAAACTTTATGCAACAAGGATGGCATCGCCGGGTTATTCCTTCTCTACCGATTCATACCTCCAGAGAGAGCTGGAAGCCTCGTTTCTGTACGAAGACACTCCCGACCAGCTATCAGCAACTATTGATGTGAAAAGAGATATGGAGTCGCCTCATCCAATGGACAGGCTTGTTTGCGGCGATGTCGGATTCGGTAAGACAGAAATAGCAATCAGGGCTGCATTCAAGGCTGCTGTCGACAACAAACAGACTGCCGTACTTGTTCCAACCACTGTCCTTGCCTATCAGCACTACAGAACTTTTACCGACCGGCTGAAAGAGTTTCCCTGCACTGTCGAATATCTGACCCGCCATAAAAAGCCTGCAGAGCAGAAAAAAATACTTGAAAAACTGGAAAAGGGACAGATCGATATAATTATTGGAACTCATAAACTCATCAGCGATAATGTGAAATTCAGGGATCTTGGATTGCTGATTATTGATGAGGAGCAAAGATTCGGGGTTGCTGCAAAGGAAAAACTAAAAAAACTGAAAGCCAGCGTAGATACTCTTACCCTTACGGCAACGCCGATTCCACGCACACTTCAATTTTCACTTATGGGAGCCCGCGACCTTTCCATAATAAACACACCCCCTCCCAACAGGATGCCCATAGTAACAGAAATGCATGTCTTCAATGAAGAAATTATTAAAGAAGGGATTGAATATGAAGTAAGCCGCGGTGGCCAGGTATTTTTTATTCATAACAGGATTGATAATATTGAGGAGATTCAGGCACTTATTCTCCGGTTGTGCCCTGCTGTTAAAACTGCTATAGTCCATGGCAGAATGGATGGTAAAACCATTGAAAATACCATGCTTGATTTTATCAGCGGAGATTATGATGTGCTTGTTGCTACAACAATAATAGAATCGGGTCTCGACATACCCAACGCCAATACTATTTTCATCAACAATGCTCATTATTTTGGCCTTTCAGAGCTTCATCAGCTCAGGGGAAGAGTGGGTCGCTCAAACCGTAAGGCTTTCTGCTATCTGCTTGCGCCCCCGCCAGAGACTCTTACAAATGAAGCCCGGCGCAGACTGAAAGCCATTGAAGAATTCTCGGAGCTGGGCAGCGGCTTCAGCATTGCCTTGCAGGATATTGATATACGTGGTGCAGGAAATCTGCTTGGCAGTGAACAGAGTGGCTTTATTGCGGAAATAGGATTTGAAACATACCAGCGGATATTAAATGAAGCTCTCATAGAATTAAGAGAGAG
>JBASIK010000243.1:0-2129 GCA_049654745.1 Bacteroidales bacterium | reverse complement strand
CCTACCAAATCGAATATGCTCAACTGCACTCCTGCCCTCAGCATGTGTCGCCACGTTTAACAACCTTCAATTCCAATCCCGGAAACCTCGCCTTGAACAATTTTCTTGTCCGCTTGAATTCCTGCGTCTCAAATCCCTTTGTGTCGATGATTTCTGCCGTATCGTCAAGGTTAAATACAATAAAGTCAGCCCTGTACGTGATTGGCTTCGTTGCCCCAAACCCTTCCTGCAACACAAATTCAGGCTGTCGACAAAATCCCCTTATCGTTCCCATTTTCAGCTGCAGTTTCAAATCGCTGTAGTAGTCTGCTTCAAGCTGGCTGTCAAACAGGATGCCGTCAACCTTGACCCTGTTGTTTTTATACTTTGATTTTTTAACCGGCTTTAGGATAAGGCCCTGTCCCGGCATCTTGTTATTCTTGCGTAGGTATTCTGCGTATTGCTCTTCCGTCCATCTCATGCTCACGATTTACACCCCACATTCTGATACTTTTCTCATCCTTCTGCGAAATACCATTACGAAAGTTTCTGCACTTGCTATCACCGCGAAAATTTTCATCCTCGAGTCTATTACACCCAAGACAATATCTACACTTTGTCAACATCAGTCGAGCATTTGCTATATAGTTCATACTTGCCCTCCGTTAAACTGTATTTTTGAGCCAGTCCGGCTATAAGCTGCTTCGTGCTACTCGGTAACATCGCATATTCTCTTTCCTGCGCCACTTTCGCCTTGTATGACCTCATGAAGTTGCTCTGCACAACTGTATTCAATGTCTCAATATCCATCTGTGACCATTCTTTAAGCACATTTGGGCTCCCCACGATTTTCTGCAGCATTGGCGGCAGGTTCGCAAAGGCTTCGTTGGCATGGTAGTAACTTATAGCACCACGCACCCTGCTCCAAGCCTCCATCTCCGTCATCATAAGTGGCTGTGTTATCATGGCAATTTTCTCCTTTACGTCGGCAATGGTTGGAGGATATTTCAGGGTACACATTAGGGCTTTTATTGCTTCAGTGACTACCTGGATTGATTCCTCCGAAAACATAGTAGCCCACAGATCCACTGCCGCATTTACATCTTCTTTACTGTAATTCTTATAGAACGTCGGATATGCAGTCTTGAGTATTGCCATAACCGCCAGTGCTTCCTGCCTTGTCATAATAACCCTTCCTCCTTTGCAAGCTCTAAGAACGGATTGCTTGTTTTATAATTAGTTGCAGGTGTGCCCCTAATACGCTCTTCTCCGCGCTGCTTATGCGCCACAAGAGTATCCCACTTTTCTCGCAACTTGCCAGGTGAGAGAATATTGGCTTTCCAAAAACTGTCCCGATGCGCCCAATCCATGAGCTGTCGTATTTCATCAGGGCTTCGGCAATCTATACGCATCATCAGGTCAATATCATAGGCCCACCGTCGTAACTTGTCAGGCGCTGGCTCCGGTACCTTGGCATTAGGCAAGTTTTTAAGCACACAGTCTCGCATAAACATGGCAAGCTTATACTGCTCTGTAGCTTCATCAAAAAGCGGTATTTGCCTTGTTTTTTTTGACTTTTCGGATTGGTCTTGCGTCATGTCCGGGCTGTGCTCGGACGTAGATATATTATCCGAAGGTGAAGGTGAAGGTGAAGGTGAAGGTGAAGGTATGCAATTGCGCTCATCTGCATTAATTTGCGTGCAAGTGCGTGCATATGCGCGCTGATTATTTGTTGCCGGTGAATCTTTCCTAATACCCGTGCTTCCCCATGGTGGATTAGGTGGAGCGGGACAATTAGAGCTGTCTATCTCGCGCTTATTGCCCCTAATATAGGTTTGGTATTTGTAATATTTCTCAGGCTCTATTGCAATATATTCCTTACCTTCAACCACATATTTATGTACGATTCCGTATTTGTTATATAAATTTATAGCTTCTTGGATGTCTTTCGGCGTATACGGAAATGCCGGAAATATACTCAACTTGATTTTGACCGGCACGGCCTCCATCCTTCCCCAATCATCAAAGCCTGCGATAAACCACGGCCACATTAAAGCTGCAACGGGATTCTCCACTGCTATCTCAGCTATTCTTTCATCTACACTCATATCGCTTGTTACAAACCTCTTTCTCGCCATCCTGACCCCTCC
>JBASIK010000242.1:0-2545 GCA_049654745.1 Bacteroidales bacterium | reverse complement strand
AGCTTATATTGGAATAGGAACAGGCGGATTTATCGTTTTCCAGATAGCTGCTTACCTTATTAATAACCTTGGCTGGAGATTGGCTCTTATATGTATCGGACTGTTGATGATTTTAATTTCTTTTCCTTTTGCCTTTTTTATTAAAGAACCCCCAAACACGACTATACAGGAAAGAAAGGATAAATCTTCAGTTCCGATTAAAGATGTTCTTAAAAACCCCCATTTTTATCTTCTTGCCCTCGGTAGCATGTGCTCTATTGCAGCGGTTGGAGGCACTAATCAACATCTCAAGCTTTACCTTCGTGATCTTCACTATTCCCAGGTTCAGGCAGCAAACGTTGCTTCATTGGTTCTCTTTTCGAGCATTGCAGGAAGGCTATTTGTTGGCTGGCTTGCCGATGTTCTGCCCAGAAAATATGTAATGATTATAGTCTATATGATTGTTGCAACTGCAATTCCTTTGCTTCTTGTACCCGAATTTCCCGGCAGAATATATTTATTTGCTGTTTTTTTTGGTATCGGACTTGGCGGTGACTACATGATTATACCACTTATGGCAGGCGACCTATTCGGTGTAAAGGTACTCGGACGTGTAATGGGAGTAGTACTCGTTGCCGATGGTATAGCCGAATCACTATCCCCTATGATGGTAGGAGCACTCTATAACAAGCTCGCTGAAGGGTATACATTAGGGTTTTTAGTGCTTATTATAATAGCACTTACCGGTGCTTTTTTCGTTTCATTCCTGCCGAAACATAAAAAAGAATATTCCACGGAATAGTTCATAATTTTAAACTTCTTTTAAAACAGGTCTTAAACTATTTTTAAATTTTAAAAACGCTACAACTTGAAATACAAGATTTTAAAGTAGTGTCCATTCATTCTCGAATTCTGGCATTAAGACTGTTCATCATAAAATTTGGAAATTTCGTCAAAAAAATTGTGAGAAAATATTTTTGAAAGAAATACTTAAAGCAGTTTTTATATTTTCTTTTTAATGACAAAATATTTTATTGTTTTTGCCGTATTTTGTTTTCTTGGTTTTATTAAGCCTTTGAAAGCACAGAATACTGTAACTTCAGCAGGAGGCGATGCCTCCGGCAGCGGAGGTTCAGTAAGTTATACTACCGGACAGATTGTTTATACTACAGTTTCTTCGGCTAACAACTCTGTCGCACAGGGTGTACAGCAACCCTGGGAAATATCCGTTGTTACGGAGATCGAAAAGGCATAGGATATTTCTCTTGAATTATCTGTTTATCCTAACCCATCTTCTGAATTTATAAAACTGAAAACAGGAGGGTACGACGTGAAGAACCTCAGATATGAGATTCTAGACGTAAATGGCATTAAATTACTGACGGGAAAAATTAATGACAGCGAAACTGTTATTTTCGTCGGAGATCTAAGGCCATCAGTATATTTTATGAATCTTTCTGACTGAAAGACTATTATAAAAACATTCAGAATAGTAAAACAATAATTTTAAAAAAAATTTAAACGATTTAAAACTTGGTTAATATGAAATTTGAAAGATTACAAAATGGTTTTTGACATTTTTTCTTTGTCTTTATTTTATAGCCGAAAATCATCTGATAGCCCAGAGCCCGGAAAAAATAAGTTATCAGGCAGTTATAAGGGATGCTGGTGGAGTGCTTGTTTCAAACCAGATAGTAGGGGTAAAGGTACAGATTCTTCATTTCACAAAAGATGGTGCAGCAGTTTATGTTGAAACACATTCGCGGTCAACAAATTCCAACGGACTCCTTACGCTTGAGATAGGAGGAGGCTCAGTGGTGCAGGGCACTTTTTCAAATATAGACTGGGCAAACGGACCTTATTATCTTAAGACAGAAATCGACCCTGCGGGTGGAACGAATTACAATATTACTTCAGTAGTATAGATTCTCAGTGTACCATATTCACTCTATTCAAAAACTGCCGGTACAGCATCAGATGCTGTTAAACTTACTGGTGACCAGACTATTAACGGGATAAAAACATTTAATAGTACTCTGATTGCCAATAATGGAATTGATGCCGGTAACAAGAAGATATCCAATGTTGAAGATCCTGCTTCACCAAAAGATGCAGCCACCAAAGCTTATGTAGATAATCTCATTTCAATAATCCAGACCATTCAGGTTGGTGTGAATGATGTAGATGGTAACAGATACAAGGTAATAATGATTGGCAACCAACTATGGATGGCTGAGAATCTAAGAACCACTAAATACAACGATGGAACACCTATACCGCTGGTAACTGACAATACTGCCTGGAGCAACCTGACATCTCCCGGGTACTGCTGGTATGACAACAATTCAACAAACAAAGATACATATGGAGCTTTATATAACTGGTACACGGTGAACACCGGGAAGCTATGCCCTTCGGGATGGCATGTGCCAAGCGATGATGAATGGACAATTATGCAGAATTATCTGATTGCCAATGGTTTCAATTACGATGGTACGACCTATTACAATAAATATGCAAAGGCACTGGCCTCAACTACGGGGTGGACTTCAAGTGCAGTCACTGG
>JBASIK010000241.1:0-10905 GCA_049654745.1 Bacteroidales bacterium | reverse complement strand
TTCTCTGCAGCGGAGTAATACCCACACCATTTACTGAGGTAACCCCGGCAACGGGAGGACCGGGTGCCCACAACTACCAATGGCAGTATTCTACAACAGATGTTGGCCCATTCATCAATATTGCCGGAGCTACAAGCGCTACTTATGCTCCTTCAACAGGTGCAACCATGACACTCTACTACCGTAGAATGGTTACCTCAGGAGTTTGTCAGCCGGTTTACAGCAATGTTATTGAAGTGAAGGTTAATCCGAGACCGGTGGCAATTCTTACAGGTGGTGCAGTGATATGTCCGGGAGAAAGCACAATACTCAAGGTTAACCTGCCTGTTGGAACAGCTCCATTTACCCTTGAAATTGAGAACCTTGGAACTGTTAACAATTATAACAGTGATGATGACATAGTTGTTTCACCAGTAGTGACAACCACATATAAACTGCTGAAGGTTACCGACGCCAATGGATGTGATGTGACTGCACCATCAACCAGTCTGATTGGCACAGCGACAGTTACTGTAAGAGATTTGCCGGCTATTGTCAAGCAGCCACGCGATACTATCATCTGTGAGTTTGGAATGGTTACTTACAGTGTCACTGCAACCGGCTCAGACCTTACATATCAATGGTATGTTGATGACGGAACAGGTTTTGCACCAGTGGTTGATGGAGGTATCTACTTCGGCGCACAAACACCTATGTTGTTCCTGTTCGGAACTAACAGGCTGATGGATGGGTACCGTTACAGGGTTGATGTAACCGGATGCGGTATTACTGTGCCTTCTTCTGAAGTCAGCCTGACAGTCAATACACCGCCGGAGATACTCTTCCAGCCGAAAGATTCGACAATATGCCAGGGTCAGAGTGCTGCCTTCTCTGTAACAGCACAGGGCACAGCATTGACCTACCAGTGGCAGGTAAATAAAGGCGCTGGCTTTGTTGATGTGACCAATGATGCCAACTTCAGCGGAGCTACGGATGCCACCTTGAACATCACCAATGTACCCGGAAGCTTCAATAACTGGATCTTCAGAGTGAAGATAAGCGGTACATGTGGTGTCCCAATATATTCGAATTTCGTGATACTGAGAGTTAACGTTCCACCTGTGGTAACACTGAATCCTGTTGACAGGGCTGTGTGTGACGGTGGCGGACCTGTTTACTTCACAGGTAATGGTTCCGGAATGATTGATTCCATCAGATGGCAGGTATTCAGCGGTGGTACATGGATTGACCTGCACGACGATGCCAACTACAGTGGAACAACAACCCAGCAGATGACGATTGTCAATGTGCCACTCAGCTTCAATGGTAATCGCTACAGACTTGCCCTGAAAGCATTCTGCGGCAATGCATACACCAATGAAGCTGTTCTTACGGTTTATGATAATCCAACGATTAACTTCAATCCTGCAAGTCCTGTTAGTGCATGCGGTGGAGTTCCTGTTGTACTTAACGGCAACCCGGCTGGCGGTTCAGGAACATATACACAGCATACCTGGACAGGTGATGTTGGACCTTTGAACAACTACTTCATACAGAATCCGACATTCCTGTCGCAGATAGCCGGGACATATAACCTGACTTACAGGGTACGCGACAGCCATGGTTGTACAGCCAGCGGCGACATTGTAGTGAATGTTGATGCTCCTGATGCCACCTATGCTAAGGATGTGACACTTGGCTGTACACCGCTAACAGTTAACTTCACAAAGGATATGACAGGCATCGCGAAGTTCTGGTGGAACTTTGGTGATGGCTCACCAGTAGATTCTGTCAATGCCAACCCGGTGCATGTGTTCACAAATACCAATCCGGGTTCGATAGAGTACAGGAATGTTGAACTGAAAGTGATGTCAGCTGGAGGATGTTATGATACCTTTACCTCGATGATAACTGTTTACCCGGAGGTGGATGCCACATTCACTGCAAGTCCAATGGTTGTATGTTCGGGCAGCGCAGTTACATTTACTGCCCTGCCGGGTGCCAGCAAGTACTTCTGGGAGTTTGGCGACGGAGCAAGTGGCTATGGAGCAAATGTGACAACACATATGTATATCAATACAACAACCGCTCCACAGGTTCTGACAGTTAAACTTACAACCACATCGTTCTACAACTGTACAGACACCAGGACGCTTGATATAACAGTGATGCCTGTGCCGGTACCGCAGTTTACAGCTAATCCGCTGGTACAGAATTTCAATCCTGCAGGCAATCAGGTGACATTCACCAACCAGACCAATCCGGGCACCTGGACATGGCTGTGGAAGTTTGGCGACGGAGCCACTTCAACAGTTGAGAACCCGGTACATACTTACACTAATGTTGGAACATATATTGTGACTCTGAAGGTCAGCAACGCAAACTGCAGCGACAGTGTGGCACATCCTGTTACCATACTACCGCAAGCACCGGTTGCAAGATTTGATTCAATACCTTCAGGCTGTACGCCACATCAGATTCAGATAAACAATACATCGCTGAATACTGAAGTACCTGGTACAACATACTTCTGGGACTTTGGCGATGGCAATACATCAACTGTAAAGAATCCAACTCATATCTATACAGTTGCAGGTATATACCGTGTAACACTGGTTGTGACCGGACCGGGCGGACAGGATATAAAATCGCAGATTGTTGAGGCATATGTTTCGCCAAAGGCATTCTTTGATGTAGCCCCAACGCATGTGTTTGTGAATGACGAACGTGTAAGAATGTTCAACCTGAGTACCAATGCCGATTACTTCGTATGGGAGTTTGGCGATGGCGACACTTCACATGTGAAGGATCCGTATCATAAGTACATGGAGGAAGGAGTTTATGACATCACATTACATGCCTATTCGGCCAATGGTTGCCAGGATACCTGGACGCTTTCACCCGGTGTAACAGTTGAACCTGCCGGTGTAATAAGGTTTGCTACTGTCTTCAGACCTAATAAGGAGGGTCCGATTGAGAGAACCGACCTGCCTGCCGGTGGTGAGGAAGTAGACCAGTTCTTCTATCCTCCGATAAGGGAGAAGGTTCTCGATTACAAGCTGCAAATCTTCAACAGGTGGGGAACACTCATATTCGAAAGCCACGACATTAACAAACCGTGGAACGGATACTACAAAGGCAAGCTGTGTCAGCAGGGAGTCTATGTATGGTATGTTGAAGGAAAATATGCCAATGGCAAGCCCTTCAAGAAGACCGGCGATGTGACACTGCTGCATTAATAGCTTAGAGCACGGAACTATGAGTAAAAACCTCCCTTCTTTAGTCCTGAAGTAGGAAAAAAGAAGTGGGAAGGGGAATATATAGAAAAGCCCGTTGAGAGACGGGCTTTTTTATTACATGATTTCAAGATCCTAAATCGTTTATCCTGGGATGTTGCTTAACATCTTTATAAGATTCTGGTTATGGATCGCCTGACCAGCACCCCATATTTTATCAACGCCACACCTCAACAATCTTCTGAAGGAGAGAGAGTAATCCGGAATCTCTGTGTTGAAAATCTGTTAAAAATTAAAGTACGGAAAATTTTGCAGAAGGAAATTTTTGTCCCCCGGTATTTTTATGTTTGGTAAGCTGCATTTCTGAAATATGAAAATAATTCCTTTTCCGGATAGCAATAATCTGCTGGAATCTTATTTGTTCAGGATAAGAAAAGGCAGCAGAGTTATTTACTGGATAATTATTCTGGCGGTAGCGGCTGCCATAATAGTGCTTCCATTTGTATTCGTTGACATATCAGTTCAGGCAAGAGGGTTCTTCCAGCCCGATATTGAAAAACAGTTTGTCTTTGCCCCAGCAGGTGGTAAAGTAATATTTTCATCGGTAAAAAGCGGGAAAAGAGTCAATAAAGGCGACACCCTCCTTATAATTGATTCGGAAACAATACGTTCGCAGAAAGCCGGACTTACTGCAAGGATTTCTGAAAATAATCTTTCAATGTCGGATTTAAGAAAGCTTGTTTTACTTGATTCAGATATAATTCAGAAGCGTGAAATTTCCTTGCAATCATCAAGATATGCTTCGGAGTTTGATGACCTGTACAGGCAGTATTCTGTTCAGCTTCAGAAGGTGCAGAAGGCCCAAAGTGAATTTGACCGCAACAGCTTCCTTTATTCCCAGTCATTGATTCCCCAGGCAGAATATGAAAACAGCCGTTATCAGCTCAGTGTTGAAAGTGAAAATCTCCGACGAATTGTCTCATCTGCTGTTACGGGCTGGCAATATGATCTTAATCAGAGGAGAAATGATTCTGTAAGAATGGTGGCAGAATACTGCCATTATAACGAAGAACTTAGTAATAGAGTGGTCACCACACCAGTGGCAGGAGAAATAGTTATCAGTTCCGACATTCAGGAAGGGAGTACTATAGCTGCAAATCAGAAAATTCTTGAAATATCGCCTGAGGGGGAGTTGCTGGCAAATGTTCTGATAAAGCCTGCCGATATAGGTTTTATAAGGGAAGGGCAACCTGTAAGGATTCAGGTTGATGCTTTTCGTTATAATGAATGGGGTATGATAGAAGGGGAAATAATTGATGTATCGGACGATCTTTTTATAGAAGGAAATACCGGAGCGTTTTTCAGGGTAAGGTGCAGATTAAAGAATCATACTCTTTCTCTGAAAAACGGATATACGGCAATTATGAAGAAAGGCATGAGTATCAATGCCAGGATAATAGTTACCCGCAGGAGTCTTTTCAACCTGTTGTTCGACAGAATTCATAAATGGCTTAATCCTTACATGAATAACCCGGAAAACAAATCTAATGAGGTATAAAATAAAACAGAGGGATATAACAGACTGCGGAGCTGCCTGTCTGGCTTCTGTTGCAGCCTATTACCGGTTCGATATTCCCGTTGCACGTATCAGACAGCTTGCCGGTACCGACCGAAAGGGAACTAATGTTCTTGGGCTTGTTGAGGCTGCAGGAAAGATGGGATTTATTGCAAAGGGTGTTAAGGGAGAAATAGATTGCCTTGGTAAAATACCCAAACCTGCCATTGCCCATTTTATTGTCAGAAAAGTTTTGCATCATTATGTTGTTTTGATGAAGGTTTCGCAGAAATGGGTAGAAATAATGGATCCTTCCGATGGTGAAATTCATCGTCTAACGTACGAAGAGTTCAGGGAGCAATGGACAGGGGTGCTTGTAATAATGGTACCGGGAGAGAAATTCAGACCCGGCAATGAAAAGATAAGTTTTCAGAAACGGTTTTTCGAATTGCTGAAGCCCGAGACAGGGGTCTTCATTCAAACTCTTATCGGTTCACTTGCTTTTTCTGTCCTTGGTGTAGGTATGTCGTTATATCTCGGAAAACTTGTGGACCATGTTTTACCGGGCGGAAACCTCAATTTGCTCAACCTCCTGGGAGTAGCCATGGTTCTGGTGATTTTGCTGAGGGTACTGCTGAGTTTTTTTCAGTCGGTATTTATTCTTAAAACAGGGCAGCGGATTGATGCCAAATTGATTCTCGGATATTATCAGCATCTATTGAAACTTCCCCAGTCATTTTTTGATAATATGAGAACAGGAGAGATAATATCAAGAATAGGGGATGCAGTCAAGATACGACTTTTTATTAACGAGGTTGCTGTTGGTCTATTGCTGAATATTCTGATTCTGGTCGTTTCTTTTATCATAATGTTTACATTTTTCTGGAAACTTGCTCTTATAATGTTTATTATCATTCCATTATACACTGGTATTTATATTGTTTCGAACACGCTCAATAAAAAGGTTCAAAGGAAAGTAATGGAGAAGGCAGCGGATCTTGAGGCACATCTTGTAGAGTCACTCAATGCTGCAGGAACAGTAAAGAGGCTCACTCTTGAGGACTTTTCAAACATCAGAACGGAAACACGCTTTGTTGATTTTCTTAATACGATATACAGGTCGGGTCTGAACAGTATCTTTTCTTCAGGTACTTCAGGCACAGTGTCGCAGGTTTTTTCGCTTGTAATATTATGGGCCGGAGCCGCTTTTGCCATACATAATGAAATCACTGCAGGGGAGCTTCTTGCATTTTATTCAGTTACAGGTTATTTCACGGGTCCGGTGGCAGGAATAATAGGGTTTAACCGGACATTACAGGATGCGAAGATAGCTGCCGACAGACTTTTTGAAATTTTTGACCTCGAGCCTGAAGAGAGCAGCAGAGGCATTGAACTTACCAGGGAGATGATAAGGGACATTGAATTTGAAAATGTAAAATTCAGATATGGAACCCGCAGAAATGTTTTTGAATCATTGAGCTTGACAATCAGGAGAAATGAAATAACGGCTGTTGTAGGTGAAAGTGGTTCGGGTAAAACCACTCTGGCAGTTCTGCTTCAGAATCTATATCCTCTTCAATCGGGCAATATCAGGATAGGCCGGCATGATATACGCCATTTTACAAATAATTCTGTAAGAAAGTTAATTTCGGTAGTTCCCCAGAAGATAGACCTGTTTGCCGGTAGTGTGCTTGAGAATATCACAATCGGGGATCCAGAACCTGATATTAACAGGGTTTTTGATATATGTAACAGGCTTGGAATGGGCAGGTTTATTGATGAACTTCCTGCAGGCTTTAACACGTGGATAGGAGAGAATGGTGTAGCCCTTTCAGGAGGTCAGAGGCAGATGATTGCCATTGCAAGAACATTATACCGTGATCCTGAGGTGATAATATTTGATGAGGCTACATCTTCCCTTGATCCGGTTTCGGAGATGTCGGTAAAGAATATGGTGGAATTCCTAAAGGAAGAAGGGAAAATGGTAATTATTATAGCCCACCGGTTTTCGACTGTTATGAATGCAGATAGGGTTATTGTGCTTGACAGAGGGGTTGTGGCAGAGGAAGGCACAGTTGATGAACTGATAATGAAAAAAGGGCTTTTCCGGAAGATGTGGCAACATCAGTCGGGGGGCGTTTATTATCCTGTTGAACAATAATATATACCTGTTATGAAGCTATTTGAGTACATCGACCGTATTAGCATCATTAATAAGCTCATTTCCGAGCGCAGGACAGGTACTCCTGATGAATTTGCTGGAAGGCTTGGCGTTGGAAGGTCCTCTCTTTATGAGATGATTGATGAGTTGAGGTCGAGGGGCGCGCCAATAGAATACTCAAGGCGAGACCACACGTTTTATTACAGGGAGCCGTTTGACATTAGAATTATGTGCTCTTTCAGAAATCTTACACTGGCAGAAATGGAAGATTTTTCAGGCGGATTGAATTTTTTTTGCAGCGTTCTTTTTTTCCGGACGGAACGATATGAATTTTGTCAGTAAGCTGAGTGCATGCCTCGCTGCAAATAAAAATTAATTATTAACTTAAAAACCTTAAAAGTCATGAAAAACTTAGATCTTAACTCAATTGGTGTTCATGAGATGAGCACACTTGAAATGCAGGAAACAGACGGTGGAATTGTCTGGCTGCTTGTGGTTGCTGGAGCTGTTTTGCTGGGGGCAACGTCATGCCAGAATATTATTATTATTAGTCCTGGAACTAATAATAAAACTAATGTAAATGCAAATACATCAGCAAGTGTTGATAGTACTTTAAACGGAAATACCGTAAAAACGGATATAACTCCATATTAATGATTTTATTGATGAAAAGTTTATTAATTAAAATAAGAGTTGGGGCTATTTTAGCACCAGCTCTTATTATCATTATATATTTTTTATTTGGTTGCTTGGATTTGATAACAACTTATCTGGCTTCTCCAGATCTTAAACATGAAAATAACTGGGTATATAGAACATTTAATTTAAACTGGACATTACTTATTGCTTATACAATATTTCTCTATATTGTGATGACTTTTTTATTACTAATATCACTTCAGTATTTAAAAAATTGTTTCGAAGAACATAAATTTTCATCATTCAATAAGATTCTGATTCATTCCAAGAAAAATATAAAGTTGTTAATAACTGTGGTAATTATAGGTATTTTTTACTCACATTTAATAAGTATTGGTCTGGTTATCGTTAATAATTTTCTTTCGTATGCATATTTACAATCCAATAAAGAAAGTTGGCTCAAAAATATATCAGTATTTTATGTGAATCGCCAAAAATATTTTTTGTTTTTTATTCAATACTTTGTTGTTATTCCAGGTTACATTTTGGCTTTTATGAAAGTGAACAAAATAAGATTAAGAACTATTGGAAAGCCTCATGTTGATTAATTATGGTTTAATTGAGGGAAAAGTACTATTTAAACTCTTAAGATCTGTTTTGGATTAAGACATTAGGCCCCGGGTCTGCCGGGGTTTTTTGTTTTTACTATTACATAGTTGTTTCCTTTGAGTAGGCCATTTACCTCTTATTTACATGGACCATTGATATCAATCTCTTTAAGAAATGTTACCAGAAATGAAAAAAGAACCCGGATGAATCGTTTGATCATCCGGGTTTGCAGGGCCTACGTTCTGAACGAACCTGTGTTCGGGGCGAACATCAATTAAGGATGAGATCTGACGGCATGGGATGCCAGCGTTTGCTAAAACCTGTGGTTTGAAAATTGGTGCAGGGCCCGTTCATACGAGGATTTGCAGCTTTACCATACGTTATTCCTGATATCATCTAATGCCTTTGTATTAATTTCTTCATTCCAATTTTAAAAAGAGGCGGGGACAAAAATTTCATTACCCGCAAATTTTTAATGAAAAACTTTTAAACATTCTGTAAAACATACGACATAAGATAATAATCAAAAATAAGAGGATAACCTTCCTGCCTCAGTTCTCTGATATGGCGTTTGACAGTTCTTTCACTTATTTCAAAACGTCGAGCCAGATCAGCGGGGTTACCAGCAGCTTTAAGACGGCAAAGCTGCAAAATTCTGCTCTTAAGCATAGCTTTTTCATGCTTTGTCATGGGATTCAATTTTAAAGATCAGACATTGACTTTGTCGTTTAAATATAATAAAAAAGTCTAATCTTCAAAAAGAAATCAATAAAAAAATCTGAAAACATTATTTTTTATAAGACATTAGAAATCAATGATATAAAATATTATAATGTGAAATAGATCACAATAAAAAAGTGTCTGATAAAACTTTACTATAGAATTGAGAGTGCAATGCAAAAAGGTCAATTTATGTCTTTTCTTCCGGTGTTAATTATAAAAAGATCCATATTCGGAAGTTGTTTCCTGAGTTCATAAAGCCGTGAGAGATTTACCACCCCAATAACATAATTGCAGGTATTGCTGTGATATTGTTCGGATATTTCCTCGAAATTAAATAATTCCTTATCACTCTCATTTTTATAACGCAGGTATATTTCTACTCTGAAATCGCGGGTGTAGTTTGTCACGGTGCCCTGCTGGTACTTCTTGTATTCATACCGGTATCCATAGGAGAGGGCTGAGATATCTGACAACACTGCACTTCCTGTTGCATGACCTCCGGCACCCTTTCCGCTGAAAAACTGCTTGTCGGCAAATGCAGCTTCAGTTATGATTCCATTATATTCGTAGTCGACATTGTACAGGTATTTATCAGGTGAAATAAACCTTGGCAAAACATAACTGGTTATTGTGTTATCGTTTGTTTTTCCGACATAAGGAACAAGTTTAATTTTAAAGCCCTTCTCCTTTGCATACCGGATATCAAATTTTGAAATATTCCTTATTCCGTAATGGAAGACCTCTTCAGGGTCGAGGAAAAGGCCGTAGGCGTGGCCGGTTATTATGCACAGTTTGAATTTTGCATCAAACCCGTCAACATCGAGGGAAGGATCCTTTTCAGCAAATCCAAGTTCTATTGCCTCATTCAATGCCTGTGAAAAAGGTATATTTTCATTGTGCATCTTGGTGAGGATGTAGTTTGTGGAACCGTTAAGTATGCCTCTTAAAGAATGAAGCAGCTCATTATCATAATATTCCTCCAGGTTTCTGATTATCGGGATGCTTGCTCCGGCAGAAGCCTCGTACAGGAATGATACGTTATGTTCTGACTGCAATTCAACAAGTTCCCTGAAGTGGTTGGCAATCATTGTTTTGTTGGCAGAAACGACATGTTTGCCACGTTTCATTGCCTCGGTAACTATTTCATAAGCAGCATCAGGGTCGTTGATGAGTTCAACAACAAGATTTATTGAATCATCATTCAGGATATCGTACCTGTTGAACGTGAAATGCTCCATTGGAATTCTTCTCTTTTTCGCAGGGTCCTTTACGCATATTCTAATAATATCGGCTTTGAACCCACAGCTGCTGTTAAGCACATCGTGCAGACCCTGTCCCACAACGCCGTATCCAAATAGTCCGATTCTGAGTTTTTGCCGTGTTGTCATAGTTATTATTAGATAAAATGTTTATTGCCAGAATTTTTTTAATAAGTCACTAACCTGTTTTGTTTCAATCAGAAAACCATCATGGCCGTAGAAAGAATCTATCTCTTCATATCTTCCGTCGGGCACGTTTTCAGCCACAAATTTTTGTTCGTTAACCGGGTATAAAAGGTCCGACTTAATGCCAATGCAAAGTGTTTTTGCCTTCACTGCCGAGAGTGCTTTTATCACCCCGCCCCGGCTGCGTCCTACATTATGGCTGTCGGAGAGCTGTGTGAGCCTGTAATACGACCACACATTGAACCGTTTCACCAGTTTGTCGCCCTGGTAATCCTGATACGATGAAGCCTTAAATGAGGTTATTTTTTCATCATCAGTTTCAGCCTGAGTGGTGTTGTATGCATAGGGAGTCCGGTAACTTAAAAGTCCAATTGACCTTGCAGCCCTGAGTCCCTTTTTACCGCCTTCAGGGTTGCGGCTGTAAAAGGTTGGGTCGGCTTCAATAGCAAGCCTCTGCGATTCATTAAATGCTATTGCCCAGGGCGATTGCCGGGCACTTGACGCAATGAAAACAAGATTTTTAATCAGGTCGGGAAACATTATTGAGTATTCAAGAGC